>JAYSOP010000479.1:0-2970 GCA_043722905.1 Chryseolinea sp. | reverse complement strand
AGCCCTGCAGTTTATTTCTATCAATCATCCAGACCACATTCCTTAAATTATGCTGGACAATAAAAAGTGCCGCTTCCCAGGTTGAACCTTCATTCATTTCTCCATCGGAGGTGATGCAAAAAATCTGTTTAGCGGTTTTCTTTAATTTTTGAGCAAGACCTAGGCCTGCTGATAAAGAAAGACCATGGCCGAGGCTCCCGGTAGCAAAGGGTATCTTTTTAATTTTATTGACAGGGGGATGAGCCGCAAGAAAAGTGTTGTTCTTATAGAAGGTTCCGATATTTTCTGCCGTTAAAGTTCCATCTTCCGCAAGAAGAGCATATAGACAGGCAGCGGCATGTCCTTTAGAGAGAATGAGTTCATCGTCGTCATGCATCCAGGCAAATCGGACGAAAGTAAGTATTTCAGCAACACTAAGCGAGCAACCGACATGCCCGGCATTAGCCATTTTATACATGGATAAAAACCTTTTTTTTATGTTGTAATTCAGCGTATGTATTCTAATATTTTTGTTTTCCATACATCAATTGAAATCCGATTGTTAACCAGGTAAGTCTGTTGCTGACTTTATTTTAATTCTCGAATTTGCTTGGCCAATTCCACAGCGGGTTTAGCGTCTGCGAGCCCAAAACCATTCCCCTTTAAAATTTCATGGTAACTAGTGGTATGAAGGTCTGTAAATCCTTCACTAAATTCGATCTCGCTACCATCCATCTTTAGCGAGCGGTAAGTCCGCTTGCCTTTTAGTTGAATTTCGTTGGGTAAATGTTGGTCGTTAATACTTAAAAACCAATTCACCCGCGCTTGTTCCAGTTCAAGATAACCCTGGGCATGATCCTCATGATGAATTTTTATACGGTTCAATTTTACTTTCCCAAAAATCCATATGAGCATATCAAAAAAATGAATACCGATATTGGTCGCGATCCCACCTGATTTTGCCTCTTCCCCTTTCCAACTGATCCTGTACCAGTTTCCACGCGACGTGATGTAACGCAAGTCAACATCATAGATTTTGTCCTTAGGCCCCTGGAGGATTTTATTCTTTAGCGCAATAATGCTCGGATGCAGACGAAGCTGCAAAATTGTAAATATTTTTTTTCCGGTTTCTTTTTCGATCTCACTAAGCGCATCAACATTCCAGGGATTTATTACCAGCGGTTTTTCGCAAATAGCATCGGCGCCATGTTTTAGCGCAAACCGGATATGAGAATCATGCAGATAATTCGGAGAACAGATACTCACATAATCAACCTGCTGACCTTTGCGTTTAAGTTTATCCAGATGCCTGTCAAACCGTTCAAACTCAGTAAAAAAGTCAGCGTTCGGGAAATAAGAATCCAGTATTCCCACATTATCATGCCTGTCGAGCGCCGCCACGAGATTATTGCCGGTCTCCTTAATTGCTTTCATATGTCTCGGGGCAATATATCCGGCAGCGCCAATCAGAGCGAAATTTTTCATTTGAATTTTTTTACAACGCCATTCTCCAACCGGTAATGTTCTTTGCTTTCCGGACAGACCCCAATCCCATCTGAATCAAAAGATAATGTATGACCAAATTCACTCATCCAGCCGGTATGTCTGGCAGGGTTACCTATAAAAAGTTCATAATCTCCTACATGTTTGGTAACGACCGCACCTGCCCCGATAAACGCATACCGCCCAATGTCATGGCCGCACACAATCGTGGCGTTTGCACCTATGGTTGCACCTTGTCTCACGGTAGTTTTTGCATATTGCCCTCTCCGGTTCACCGCGCTCCTCGGATTAATGACATTCGTAAAAACCATGGAGGGTCCCAAAAAAACATCGTCCTCGCAAATCACCCCCGTATAAATGGACACATTGTTCTGAACTTTCACGTTGTTGCCGAGAATCACTTCCGGAGAGACTACCACATTCTGGCCGATGTTACAATTCTCACCGATCTTACACTTTGCCATGATGTGCGAAAAGTGCCAGATCTTGGTTCCTGGACCGATATCACATCCTTCATCAATGACTGATGTAGGATGTGCAAAGTATGTTATATCGGATGCCATCAGTTTAAAAATTATTTATGGTCGCACAGATAAAATTCATCTCATCTGCCTCCATCTCAGTATGGATCGGAAGTGAAATTACGGTTTCTGAAAGACTTTCTGTGACGGGAAAAGATCCTTTGCCGAACGCCGGTCTGAAATAGGCTTTTTGAAGATGTAAAGGTACCGGATAATAAATCATAGAAGGGATTCCATGGTCGGTTAGATACTTCTGAAACTGATCCCGCTTTTTTTCCTGAACCTTAACAGTATATTGATGGAAAACGTGGGTGGAATTTTTCGCCCGGATAGGTGTTCTTAAAAAATCCGACGCGAGCGACTTGTCATAATAATCCGCGACTGCATTTCTCCGCTTTGTGTATTCCGAAAGGAAAGGAAGCTTCGCCTTGAGTATCGCCGCCTGAAGCGTATCCAGCCGGCTGTTTACCCCTACAATATCGTGGTGATATTTAATCCTTTGACCGTGGTTGGCGATCATCCTTATTTTTTCCGCCAACGTTTTATCACTGGTAAAGATTGCTCCACCATCGCCATAACAACCCAGGTTTTTGGTAGGAAAAAATGAGGTCGTTCCAATGACACCCATGGTTCCGGCAGTTTTTTTTGAACCATCATGAAAGGTGTACACAGCACCTAATGCCTGAGCAGCATCCTCAATGACGTGTAATTTGTGTTCCCTGGCAATCTTTAAAATGGGTTCCATGTCAGCGCACTGACCGTAAAGATGAACGGGAACAATTGCCCTGGTTTTTTTAGTAATGACCTTTTTTATTTCCTCTGCATTGATGTTAAACATATTTTCATCAACGTCAACAAAAACAGGGGTGAGACCCAGTAAGGCAATTACCTCTGCGGTGGCAACGTACGTATGGACCGGAACAATTACCTCATCACCAGATTTCAGACCGAGCGCCATCATGGCAAT
>JAYSOP010000478.1:0-2803 GCA_043722905.1 Chryseolinea sp. | reverse complement strand
ATGGACAGCAGTTTGCCTTTAGGGTTTAGCACCGTAACACATTCAGGTTCTGTTTGCAAAATAGTGTGGAGGTAGTTTTCTCTTTCAGCTAATGCCGCTTCCACTTTCTTTCGGTCTGTAATATCCTGCACCAGCGACATAATGGTGAGTACGTTGCCATCCTTATCTTTTAATACCGAATTGAACCATTCGCACCAGATCACCTTACCCGATTTGGTGTAAATTCTATTGGTTACATGATTGCGCTCAATGGTACCCTCCATCAGTTGTTGTGCCACCACGGTCATCGCTGGCACATCTTCTTCATAGATCAGGCTAAAACCGTTTTTGCGTTTTTCAATAAATTCCTTTTCACTCCATCCAAAAATATCTTCCGCTTTTTTGGACAATGATTTTACAAAAAGATACTTATCCCACTCCACATATCCCAACGGAGAGTTTTCGAGGTGAAATACAATTCTATTTTGTGAATCTTTAATTGTTTCCTCGGCTTTTTTGCGTTCGGTTATGTCAAACATTATCCCGACTAGTTTTACCGGTTTATTATTCTCAACCTGTACGGTAACAAAGTCCTTCAGCCAGATAAGCCTGCCGTCTGCTGCAACCATGCGGTACTCAAATTCATGTGGTATTTTTTCGAGCGTACACGCTACACAATAGCTCACAGTCCGGTTTCTATCTTCCTCAAAAATATGGTTGACCCAGAAACCGGGTTGGCTAATCCAGTCCTCCTGCGGGTAACCAAGTATTCGCACTGCCTGCTCACTTACAAAATTGAATTTAAAATTTTTAGCATCGGCTTCCCAAACTATTCCGTCCACGTTATTGATGATAGAAGCATATCTTTCTTTTAACCCGCGAATTTCCTCTTCCGCAAGCCTTCGGTCTGTAATATCCTGCACCAGCGACATGATGGTGAGTACGTTGCCATGCTTATCTTTTAATACCGAATTGAACCATTCGCACCAGATCACCTTACCCGATTTGGTGTAATTTCTATGGGTTACATGATTGTGCTCAACGGCACCCTCCATCAGTTGTTGTGCTGCCACGGTAAACTCTGGCACATCTTCTTCATAGACCATGCTAAAACCATTTTTCTGCTTTTCAATAAATTCCTTTTCACTCCATCCAAAAATCTCTTCTGTTCTTTTAGACCATGATTTTTCAAAAAGATCCTTATCCCACTCCACATATCCTAACGGAGAGTTTTCGAGGTGAAATACAATTCTATGATGCGCATCTTTTATTGTTTCTTCGGCTTTTTTACGCCTGGTCACATCCAGGAAAGAGCTAATAATATATTTCTTATTCTGAACGGTGAAAATATGACCGGATACCAAACCGTTAAGAATAGTGCCGGTTTTATGTTTTAAATCCGCCTCAAAATTATTAACAAAACCATCGGCTTGTAGCATAGTCAAAAACTGAATACGGGCATTCGGGTCTGCCCACATATCAAGCTCATCTGTATTTTTGCCCAAAGCTTCTTCTTTGCTGTAGCCTGTTATTAAATAAAAATTAGCATTTGCGTCAACCGTTTTTCCATCGGGCAGTGAACTAAGAATCATTGAGCCGGGGGCAGCCTTAAAAACGGACGCAAATTTTTCTTCACTTTCTTTTATAGCTTGCTCCGCTTTTTTTCGTTCAGTGATATCCTGCATGGCACCAATCATCCGAAGGGGTTTATCTTCGCGATAGAAAATGTACGCTCTGTCTAATACGTACTTGTAACTCCCATCTGCACACAGGTATTGATATTGAGAACTCCAGTTGGTTTCTTTTTTTTCAAAGGCCGCCTGCAATTCCTGATTAATGCGGTCGAAATCGTGCGGGTGAATTTTATCTTTCCACCAAATTCTGGTATCCTTGATTTGACGATTAAAATATCCGAAAATGGTTTCCATGCCATGGTTCCAAATCACATAATCGTGCTCTATGTCCCAATCCCAGATAGCATCGTTTGTAGCTTTCGAAACAGCTTCGAATCGGTCATTGTATTCACGTAGTACCTGATCAACTTTTTTTCGTTCTGAAATATCACTGGATAGAATAAATAAGCCCTCGGGCGAAGGTTGAATTCGAAGGTCAAACCACCCTGTTGTACCATCGGGTAAATCGAATTCATTTTCGAATTGTTTCCCAGTGCGATTAGCCATGCATTTTCTTAATACTGTAAAAAGGTACGTGTTCTCAATGCCAGGATAAACTTCCATCATAGTCTTTCCTACTAATTCTTCGGGCTTTTTCTGACCTTGTTTGGCAACACTGGGATTAACGTACACATAGTACCAATTGAAATTGATAATTTGACATCCCTCAATCATACTGTCCAGGGTATTCCGGTATTGTTTATCGCCCTCGTGAATTTTTCCCTCTGCTATTTTTAGATCGGTAATGTCTGACAGAATCCCTTCCAGTCGAGTGGGTACCCCCTTTTCATCACGGATAAGCCAGGAACGCTCTAAAACCCAATGCATGTCCTTGTTAGGAAGTTTTAGCTGATACGTATTCTCAATATTGCCCCAGGCTTCAAGGTCTGCTATCAGATCCTCTTCCGAGATACAATTTTCAGGTTCTATGTAATCCAGCCAGAACCATTTTTTGTGAATCAACTCTTCTAAGCTTTTTCCAAATAATTTTTGACAGGAACGACTAATATAGTCTTGACCTTTACCGGTGAGGTCATACGACCACACAACATCAAGTGTAGAATCCAGCACACGATTAAGTTGTTCATCTTTTTGGCTGAGGATAATCCGGGCTTGTTTTTGTATAACTTCTGAAGCAGTTGAGAGTTGAT
>JAYSOP010000477.1:0-2080 GCA_043722905.1 Chryseolinea sp. | reverse complement strand
AGTGCCAACATCCTTGAGTTTTGTTACACTTGTACGGGCCTTACCGGTAGTGCCATCCACATTATTTAGATCGATGACAATACCTCCCCCCTGAGCAATGGTGTTCGCATGAATGTGAGAAGCATGACTCGCACCCGGTGTCGTATTTGTTAGCGCAACCGTCACAAGCGTTGTTCCGTTTTTCCTTTTCGCGAAGGTAGCTGTACCAGTAACGGCCGGGTTGGCAACAGGCTGCAAAGTATAAATTTTGTTATCACCGGTAAGTTCATTCTGCCCGATATCACCCTGCGCAACTAAAGCACCGAGTTCCGTGGCGCTCAGATGTACATTCAGATAGCCGTCAAAGTTGAGCAACTCCTCATAGGTAATAGGCGTAGCATCGTTCAGCGCAGCGATGTTCGTACGACCAATGCCTGTGGTGCCATCGATATCAGAAAGGTCGATCACAATGCCTCCTGTTTTCGCGGCGGAACTGGCATGAATATGAGATGGGTGAATGGCTCCGTCGGTAGTGCCATTAAGAGAGACAGTTACCAGGGTTTCACCATTAATCCTTTTAGCAAATGTGGCCGTTCCGCTGATATCAGGATTGGAGACGGCTGCCAGAGTATACACTTTTTCATCGCCAGATAATTCATTTTGGCCGATATCACCCTGCCCTATCAAAGTACCCAGATCGCTGGCACTTGCATGAACATTCACATAGCCATCAATAGCAAGGATGTCGTCATACGTAAGGGTAGTTCCATCGTTTAACGCTTTAACGACCGTTTCGCTTTTACCTGTGGCGCCGTTGACGGGTGTCAGGTCGAGTAAAATCCCTCCGCCCTCAGCCGCAGAGTTGGCGTGTATATGGGCGGGGTGCGTATTGCCCGACTGCGTCCCGGCAAGTTGTATCGTCACTAAAACCTGATCATCATCGCGTTGCGCAAAGGTGACGGTTCCATTAACAGCAGGATTGGAAACTGAATTCAAATCATAAGTCTTCGTATCTCCTGTAAGTTGTGGTCCCGGATCGTCCTCACTGCAGCCTGTCAGGTAGATGAAACTGATCGCAAGTAAGGAACACAACAGTAAAGATTTGAAAAATTTTTTCATGGTTTTTGGTTTAGTTTTGACATAGTAATTTCGTTGGCTGATTTTATCAGTCTTTTTTTGTTTATGAAGAAGCTCGGTGATACCCTTAATCAGGACCCCGACTTCGGGTTATTAGCGAGGGCTTTTTATTTATTATCTGGTAACGCAAGGTAAATGACGCCCCTGTGCTAAAAAGCTTCAGGTTAGTCCATCCAATGGCTTCAATGGGAATTTTTAAGTAAGGTTCGATCCCTATCAACAGCCCGGGAATGATTTGGTGTTCAAAACCCGCGGTAAAGTTGATCATGTTAAAATAGAAACGGGAGCTGGCTTTTGAACTCCAGCCTTCTTTCGCTCCCGGATTCGGTTCGTCAAAATTATATTGGTATGATTCATTCAACATCAGGTAGCTCGATGCCCCTGCTCCAACAAGAAAACGGGTTCTGCCTGCCTGGCCCAACGTAAATTGTAACATGATTGGAATTTCCAATATGTTACATGTTCCGTCTATGGTTTCCGGGATAATACCATTGGTATAATATTTCCAGTAACCTTTAGGAGGCTGATAATCACCGCCCTCACCGGTATACTTTTTCTGGTTCTTAACGACCCCCGCCGAAATACTCCAGGAATTTTTGATGTGATAATGGATCATGGCACCGTATGCACCTCCGGGAGAAGTATAGCGGTTAATTGAAGTGCTGCTGAAATCGGGAGCTAAAGAAAGCAGAAGGCTCAACCTTGGGGACGCCAAAGCTGTCTTCTCATTGGAAGCCCGCTCCTCTTTCATAATGGCTTCCTCTTTACCACTACCGTCTACTTCCTCCGCACCAGGAAGTTGACCGCTGGCCTTCTGCTTAATCCTGTCTGCCAAAGCAGGTGATATCTGTAAAAAATCACGTTGTGTTTTATTCTTTCCCACTGGGGTAACAGAACGGAGTACCGCTCCTGATTCTATTGTAGCAGAGCCAACCGAAGTTGCTTTTAATTGATCTCCATCCTG
>JAYSOP010000476.1:0-3789 GCA_043722905.1 Chryseolinea sp. | reverse complement strand
CCCGGAACAGGATCGTATTGAAGAATTTGTGTAGCGCCTACTTCTGAAGTAAAGAATCCCAGCATCGTCAATTCTTTCATCATCAAAATAAATGGTCTTCTTGGCGCAGGTTGGGTTGCGCGCTCAGCCTCGACAGCCTCCCCGTGTATCTTTTTCACAAAAGCCTGCTGTTCCGCTTCATCCAGATCTGAAAACTCATCCCCGTAGGCTTTTTTGGCTTCATCGTTGAAGGACTGAAGTCCGGTGGAAAACCATTCCTGATCTTCCTTAGAATATACTTCTTTCAATATCTGATCAATAAAGGAAGGTACACCCACTTCTTTCGCGCCGGGCGTATCTGTCTTAGGTATAATGATCTCCGCCACCTGTGAAACAAGTGATGCCTGATCATCCTTCAGGTAAACCGGCTTCCAATCAATGCCGGGTTTAGCGGTACAGCCTTTTAACACACCCATGATAGCGGGAGCAGAAACGATCCCTCCCATTAAAAATGCCGTGCGCCTGAGTGCTTCTCTTCTATCCATGACGTTATAATTAAATATTATTATTCTTTAATTCTTTCACTGCGTGATCAACAGCACGTGCCGTGAATGCCATATAGCCGAGTGAGGGGTTATGACAAGCTGCCGAGGTCATGAATGATCCATCAGTAACATACACATTCTTACAGGCATGTACCTGATTCCATTTGTTCAGCACAGAAGTTTTTGGATCCTTGCCCATACGGGCTGTTCCCATTTCATGAATGCCAAGACCAACGCCAGTTTCTCTGTCATAGGTTCCAACATTTTTATACCCTGCCTCTGATAACATTTCAGCGGCATCATTGGCCATGTCTTTCCGCATCTTCAGTTCATTATCCCTGAGAATGGCATCGAAAGTTAGTGTGGGTAAACCGTGCTTGTCTTTTAAATCTTTATTGATCACAACATGGTTCTCATGATACGGAAGTATCTCTCCAAAACCTCCCATGCCTATCGTCCACTTTCCAGGTTTAGTGATCTCTCCTTTCAGATCGGCACCGATGCTCATTTCTTTCACCAGGCTGGTCCACCCCTGCCGGCTGGCGCCTCCCTGGTAACCAAAACCGCGAATGTAGCTGCGGTCATTCTTACCAATATTGCGATAGCGGGGAATATAAAATCCATTCGCTCTCCTGCCGGAATAATACTGATCTTCATGTCCCTCGACTTCCGCTGCAGCGCCTACACTTAAATGATGGTCCATGATGTTACATCCCAATTCACCACTATCATTACCGAATCCATTCGGGAACCGGTTTGAAATGGAATTCATCATAATGAAAGTAGAGCCAAAAGTTGACGCGCATAAGAAAATTACTTTGGCAAAAAATTCTTCCTGCTGTCCGGATTCCGCATCCAGAACTTTGACGCCCGTGGCCTTGCCCTTTTTTTCATCGTAAATCAATTCATATACAATGGAGTTCGGCCGCAAGGTCATGTTGCCTGTTTTTTCTGCCGCAGGAAGTGTGGAAGAATTACTACTGAAATAACCTCCGTAAGGACATCCTCTGGAGCAAAGGTTTCTATATTGACAGGTTCCTCTTTGAGGACTGTGCGGAAGGGGCGCTGTTGCATGTGCGGTCCTTCCGATGGTTAGCAGGCGATTGAATTTATCCTTGACAGATTTCTTTAACTCCAGTTCAACACAATTTAGCTCCATGGGCGGCAGGAATTTTCCATCTGGAAGTTGGGGTAATCCTTCTGCCTGACCACTGACGCCTATGAATGTTTCGACATAATCGTACCATGGGGAAATATCCTTATAGCGCACAGGCCAGTCAACAGCAATCCCGTCTCTGACATTCGCCTCAAAATCCATGTCGCCCAGGCGATAGCTTTGACGCCCCCATGTGATGGACCGTCCGCCAACATGATAACCACGCATCCAGTCAAAGCGTTTTATTTCGGTATAAGGGTTTTCCAGGTCATTGACAAACCAGTGCTTCGTGGGCTGCTGAATGGTGTAACCCGTTCTGTTTTGGACGCCCTGTTGCTTCAGATCTTCCTGTGTAGGCCGGCCAGCATTTTCAAAATCCCAGGGATCTTTCGTGGCCGTCGGATAGTCTGGATGTTTCACCATTCTTCCTCGTTCAAGCACTAATGTTTTAAGCCCTTTCTCAGTTAATTCCTTGGCAGCCCATCCACCACTGATGCCAGTGCCAACAACAATTGCATCAAAGGTGTTATTCTTTTGAGCATCTATATTCAGGTACATATTGAAATTATGTTTGCCTAAATTTAAACAACTTTCTGAAAGTTTAAAATTTATTAAAGATTCTGTAGAAATCGATTTTGAAGATGATTTTACACCAGTGGTAATGGACGATTTATCCCTCCGACGGCTTTAAATTAATCCTTAAACTATGATTGCCAAGAGCCTTTTTGACGGATGATCCCAGGAATTGATTAATGTTAGTTTACCAAATCAGACAATTCCAGCCATCGCGAAGTTTTCTCATCGATTTCATCTGAAATGTCCTTGATTTCTTTCGACCATTCCTGCAGTTTGTTGTGGTCATTGGATCCAGTGGTGAATAGTTGTGCTACCGCTGATTTTTTTTTCTCCAGCGTCTCAATTTCTCCCTGGAGTTTTTCATATTCCTGCTTTTCTTTAAACGTTGCCTTTTTCTTTTCCGATTGTTTTGCGGCGGGAGCTGCCTGAACGGGAATTATTTTTGATTTTCCGTTCGCTTTCCGGCTATCCTCTTCCTCGAGCCAATCACGGTAATCGGTATAATTACCATTGAACAAACGGATCTTGCCATCGCCTTCGAACACAAACAGCTGATCGACCAGGTGGTCCATAAAATAGCGATCGTGAGAAACGAGCAGCAAGCACCCAGAGAAATTATCAAGGTAGTCCTCCAGCACATTGAGCGTATCAATATCAAAATCATTGGTGGGCTCGTCCAGAATAAGAAAATTAGGATTGGTGACCAGAAGTTTGAGCAACTGCAATCGTTTTTTTTCTCCACCGCTCAGCTTACTGATGTAGTTGTATTGCTTTTCTGGAGGGAAAAGAAAATTATCCAGAAATTTTGAGGCTGAAACGACAGAACCATCTGCCAGTGTAATAAATTCCGCAATTTCTTTCACTTCCTCAATCAACCTGTTCTCCGGGTTAAGGGTTATTGTTTCCTGTGTGAAGTAACCAAATTTTGTTGTCACACCACGGATGACCTCACCCCGATCAGGACGGAGGTTTCCCGTAAGCATGTCAAGGAAGGTTGATTTCCCGACACCATTTTTTCCGACCACGCCAATGCGATCTTTTTTCTTAAAAACATGAGAGAAATTATCGACGATATTTAATGCCCCGTATGATTTGGAAATGTGTTCTAACTCAAGAATCTTACCGCCCTGGCGGGCTTCCTTAAAATCCAATTCAAGCTTATCCTTCTTTAAATTCTGGGAAGCTTTTTTCTCCAGATCGTAGTAAGCATCGACCCGGTATTTTGCTTTTGTTCCTCGCGCACGGGGCTGACGACGCATCCATTCCAGTTCCTTTTTTAAAAGATGACGGGCTTTTGTAACCTCCACTTTCAATATTTCTTCCCGCTCAGCTTTCTTCTCGAGGAAGTAAGCGTAGTTGCCTTTGTATCGGAATAACTGCCCGCGATCCAGCTCAATAATCTCGGTAGCTACCGCATCGAGAAAATACCGGTCGTGGGTAACCATGATAAGGGTAATATTCTGGCCCGATAAATAATTCTCAAGCCATTCGATCGCGGTAAGGTCCAGGTGATTGGTGGGCTCATCCATGATG
>JAYSOP010000475.1:0-8926 GCA_043722905.1 Chryseolinea sp. | reverse complement strand
CCAAGAGTTTAGGACGACTGATGGCTCACCTGAGAAAAGATAGTGATATCAAAATCCTGGATGTCGGTTGTGGCAATGGTTGGTTGTCCCATCACCTTTCATCCGTATCACGTAGTGAGGTTGTTGGTGTGGATATCAACGAAATTGAACTGATACAAGGAGCAAGGGTTTTTGGTGAAACAAAGAATCTGTTTTTTGTTTACATGGATATCCTGGCGGGAAAAATGCCTTATAGTCACTTTGACTATATTATACTTTCATCCAGCATTCAGTATTTCGTAAACTTGCCTCTGTTGCTGCAGGAATTGCGCTCCATGCTTCGTCCTCAAGGGGAGATACACATTTTAGATAGCCCCTTATACCATCCTGCAGAAGTTCCCTCCGCCAAACAAAGGTCCGTTCAATATTTTACAGATGCCGGCTATCCTGCAATGAAAGAGTATTATCACCACCATACATGGGAAATGGTGAATTATTTCCAGCCGAAAATAAAGTATAACCCAGGCTTATTTTTAAATCGATTTTTAAGCAAACTTTCTCCCTCTTCTCCCTTTCCCTGGGTCGTAATCAACGCATCAGGTTCGCAAGAAGAGTTGTCTCAAAAGGAAATTCAGCGTATTAACTGATCCAATTGCTTGTTTAATTCAGCAACAGTCCAATGAAAAGTGTGACGTTCTGACCAATCTTTTGCGTGATCAATTTTTTCCCTCCATACCACCCGATTAGAAATGATATCTATAATTTTTTTAGCGAGCGTGCGATAATCACCAGTATCAACAGTTATTCCACAGTGGTCTGTCAGGTCATAAAGAAGTCCCACTCGCGTACCTGCCAGCAAGACACCACTGGCAGCCGCTTCTGTTAAGGCCATGCTTTGGCCCTCAGAAAGAGACGTGTGCAACATGAGATCAGCCCATTGATAGTGTTTCGGCATGTCCTGGTAGGGTACTATATTCAGAAATTGAACAGAGTTTTCAATGCCTAACTCATTACAAAGTTGCTTCATCGTTCCATTAAGAAAGTCTCCACCGAAGATCCTTAATTCCGAAGGATGATCTTGATTTATTAAAGCAAATGCTTTTAATAAAGTCGTCTGATCTTTCACAGGCGTCAGATGTCCCACGTGAATGAAATGAACAGGATTCGACAGTTCCTTAAGCAGAAATTTATATAATAGACCATCCGCACCCCATGGTATAACACATACTACCCTTCCAATACCAAAAGACTTCAATTGATCTTTTTGGTAGTATGAAATAGCTAAAAGCAAGTGGGTTTGACGGTAAGTCCAGCGTGCTATCCTTCGTAAGAACGGCCTGTGAAAAATGCCAAAGTTAATGGCCGAAATCCCGGCGGCATCTCCCCCCAGTACATAAACTGCGTTCGGAAGGTGAAGGACTTTGCCAAGAACGGTAACAATAAAACCTGACGGCCAACCCCAAAAAGCTAATAAGCCATTAAATCTCTTTTTACTGTGATCTTTAAGAAAAATAATCACAAGGACTAGCCAGCGAAGTGGAGGGTACTTTATTTTTACTCCCGGCGAACGTATAATAAAGCTTGAATTTACATATCCTGGATTGGGGGCCGACTGAGAATATACTACGATTTTGAAGGGGATCGCTAATTCCTGTATCAAACGCTCCAACACCGGGTAGCCCTGGGAAAAATCTCCGGTGCCAACTCCACCAAATATCCAAATTGCCAAACGTTTCTTCATCGTACATCATTTAATGAGAGGAAAACACGTATCATTTTTTTTACGATGACCTCATTGGAAAGTGCTCTTTGAAATCGTGAAAGCACCTTTTTGCGCGCTACATCCAAATCAAGATTTTTACTTTCTACAAGCGCCGTATGCAAACCCGTAATATCGCCCGCTGGGAAAACCAGTCCAACTTCTCCTGGGCCAGTCATCATCAAAAAGGAGGGAATGTTGGTCAGTATGGGTACACATCCACAGGACATTGCCTCGCAAACTGCAATACCGCCACCCTCATAGTGCGAGGTCGAAATGATAAAATCTACACTGTTATACCAATACAGTAAGTCTTTGTGTGGAACTTTCCCAACCATCACAATCTGTTCACAGTCATTGACGAGAAGCCTGACTTGCTCCCTGAGTTTGTCTCCCTGAAAAATCATATACAATTTGGCCTCTGGTTGATCTTTGACAAACAATTGAAAACTACTAATGAGGGTAAATGGATCTTTATTAACATCAAGATGTCCGATCCATAAGTATAGAAAAGATCCTTTTGCCCGGGTATGTTTTTGTGATAACAATCGGTCATATGGAAAGAATACGGAGGACCCGATCATCACCTCATGAATTTTTGAAGGATCTCTGATCAGGCCGGCATCAACCCACATTTGCCCCAGGGCATGGGATGTGAAAAAATAGGCACTGATAAATTTATCAGCCAATCTTTGAAAGAAAAACCTGTGCAGCTTCAAAGGTCGCTCTGAGTGATGAACAAGCACTAATTTTATGGACCTACCAAATTGAAGGCGCAGCCACAATACCTGCCAGGCGAATATTAAGCCATGAACAATGACTATATCAGGTTGAAGTTTACCAATGTACCGATGGATCCGGAAGGGAAATCGAATCTGAGATTGACGTTTTTTTAAAAAATGATAGTGGACGCCATTGCGTTCTAACACGCCTTCATAGTTAATACAATGAACACTTAAAACTTCAGCGTATTCCGCCATCTTCTCTAACATGATAGTAAAAAAAGACAATCGGGTTAACCATTTCTCAGGATCACTATAATCAGAAACCGATTCATATGACAGGTGAAGTATTCGCATACGCTAACGAAAAAATATATGCAACGCCATACTTTGATCCAACCTCCATTGAGCATTTTCCACCGACAGGCAAAGGTACTCTTGCGGAATGGTTAGCCCGGTGGCGAATTTTTCCAACAAATTACCTGAAGTTAACATTCCATTAAATGTAAGCATCCCTTGAGACTTTATGAATAGGCATTCTCTGTTCGAAAGGTTTATATAAAAAGCGCAGTTCCAATTGAGCAGCCCATAATTCCTTTTTATCCTACCTGTTTCAACTTCAAAAGCGAAGAGATATCATGCAATCATCATTTCATAAAATCGTTTGCTTACCTTTATCGAACCATGAATGGGGTAATTTTATTTAATCCAAGAAGTGCGAGGGCGAAACATCGTATACCAAATTCTATTTTACAGGTTGGGGCAAGTATTGAAGGGAAATTCAACTATGTGATGGTAGATGGGAACCGGGAGTCGGACCCTTGGAAAACGATCTGCCATTACCTGGATAGTGGAAAATTTAAATATTTTGGATGCACTGTCATGCCCGGCCCTCAGTTGAGGCAGGCGATACCGTTTTCAAAAAGGATACGAGAAAAATATCCGGATGTTATTATCATTTGGGGAGGATACTTTGCATCCAATCAACATAAATCGGTTATTCAATCTGATTATGTCGACTATATAGTCAATGGGCCTGGTGATGAGGCATTTCCGACATTACTGAGTAACCTGGAAAGAGAAATACCAATCTTTGATATTCAGAATTTGATTTTTAAAAAAAATGGCGAAATCATAAAAACTTCCAAGGCAGCCTTGCCTGATCAGGATAGTTTACCCGCACTCCCATATGAAAAACTTAATTCATTTTATCCTTTAGAAAATTATTTTGGTAAGACATTTTTAGGATCCCGCACAGCCGCTTACCATTCCAGTGTGGGTTGCCCGTTTACTTGCTCATTCTGTGCAGTAGTCCCAATCTATAACGCCAGGTGGAAAGGGAAATCAGCACCGGTGATTTATAAAGATGTTAAATTCCTGATCACTGAGTACGGCGCCAATGCGGTGGAGTTTCATGACAATAATTTTTTTGTGAGTGAAAAGCGCACAGTTGAATTTGCCAGACTAGTAAAAGATGAAAAGATTTCGTGGTGGGGCGAAGGCAGAATCGACACGGTAGATAAATACAGTGATCAATCACTTCAGCTGATCCGGGACGCAGGCTGCAAGATGATATTCTTTGGAGCTGAAACAAGCAACGATGCTCTTTTAAAACAAATGGACAAAGGGGGAACACAAACCGCTGCCCAGATGAAGCTGTTTGCCGCACGAATGAAAAAATTCGATATCATTCCGGAGTATTCTTTTGTGCTTGGTTTTCCAGCTAAAACTCCGGAAAAAGTGATGGCACAAATTGATCAGGACATCAATTACATAAAGGAAGTAAAGGAAATTAATCCCCATACAGAAATTATTATTTACGTTTACAGTCCCGTTCCAACGGAAGGATCAGAAGTATATGAATCTGTAAAAAAAGCCGGATTCAAATTTCCGGAGGTACTGGAAGATTGGCTAGGCCCCGAATGGCAGAATTTTGATTTGCGTAAAAACCCGTTAACTCCCTGGCTTACCCCTGAAATGATAAACAGGATTTTAGGATTTGAAACCGTATTAAACGCCCGGTTTCCCACCGTTTCAGATTTCCGGCTTACGCCCATTAAGCGAAATGTTCTGCGCAGCCTTTCGAGTATACGATATCATAAAAACATTTTCAGGCTACCCTACGAGCTAAAGATTCTTCAAAAAATATGGCGGTATCGCCAACCTGAAATAGAAGGATTCAAAATGGAATAAAGCATGCGCAGACTTCTTAAAAAGTGTGCCTCAATCATTTTGATTCCATTTACCGAATGGTATTTGCGAAAAGAAAGGAAGTACACTTTTCGAGGCACCGCGGTTACCATCATGCCCGGTGTCTTTCATCCTGGCATCTTTCACAGCACACTTTTTATCCTTCAGTACCTGGATCACCAGGTACTGGCAAAAAAAAGCTTTTTGGAATTGGGTAGCGGAACCGGCCTGATCTCAATCATGGCGGCAAAAGCAAAGGCATATGTCACCGCAACAGACCTCAGCTTGCAGTCCATCGAAAATACCAGGAAGAACGCCAAATTGAATGATGTTGAAATTCAAATCATACATTCGGACTTATTCACCAGCCTGGAAAAAAAGCTTTTTGATTGGATTGTTATCAATCCTCCTTATTACGCAAAGGATCCCCAAAACGATAAAGACCTGGCGTGGTATTGCGGCGCGGATTTTGAATATTTCCAAAATCTTTTCGGGAGACTCAATGAATTCATTTCTCCCAAGACTCAAGTGATCATGGTCCTGACAAAAGCCTGCGACCTGGAAAAAATTTTCACCATTGGGAAACAGGCCGGTTTTGAATTTCATCTCCTGGCGGAAAACAGGGTGTTTTTTGATGAAAGGGATTTGCTCTTCCA
Source organism: Chryseolinea sp. (assembly GCA_043722905.1). Taxonomy (GTDB): domain Bacteria; phylum Bacteroidota; class Bacteroidia; order Cytophagales; family Cyclobacteriaceae; genus Chryseosolibacter. The sequence goes on along the minus strand of JAYSOP010000475.1, from coordinate 3,620 downwards.
AATTACCTTCACTGCATTTGATGGACGCCAAGTTTAAGGGAACAAACACACTTTTTACAAATACCATCATTGTGAATACTCAAATTCCTCCGAAATTTTTTCGCGTCCTTGGAATTAATGATTTCTAAAAAATCATTGTCATATATATTTCCGTAAGGTTTATGAAAAAAGCAAGGCAATAGGCTTCCATCTGATTCAATAACAGCCGAAACCCAGGGTGCATTACAAACTACGCGCGGGTACTCACTCATTTGATTGATCGCCTTATAATATTGCACCATCCTGTTCATTTTAGACTTGTTTTCTGTTATGAACCCAGTGTCATATTCCCTCCGTAAATCAACAAATGACTGCAGTACAATTTTTTCAAATTCTACCACATCGTCTTTTGTTAAAGCTATATCACCAACCCTTTCACCACTCCATTGAAGGGGGCGGTTAAAGGCCGAAGAAGAAACGTCGGCGGTTAGAAATGATATCTTATCCAGACTAATTTGTTTTGCATTCCTGACAATATTAATCATGTCAAAAAAATTAAGGCGTTGCAAAACACAACGGCCACTAATGGGAAAATCCGCCTTCAGTTCCTTCAATGCACGAACGCCTTCCGATAACTTTGAAAAACCCAGTGGAATATTTCTGACCTTATCATGAACTTCTTCACTACCGTCAATGGAAACGATTACTTTATGGATGTTATCAATGATTTTCTGCGCATTTTTTTTAAGCAGTAGCCCGGTTGAAAGTAAAGTTACCTGAATTTTATTTTCCCTTAACAGAGCACAAAGTCTCCATAAATTAGAATGCATCAAGGCTTCGCCGCCGGAAAGCACCACCTCCCGGACCGCCAGTTTTTTAAAAATTGATACATGCTTTTTTAAAGTTTCCGCGGATATTTCTTTCTTAACATTGTTAGCTTTCCAGATATCACACATAACGCATCGGCAATTACAGCTGCTATGCGGCATTAAGATAATTATAGGCAGACTATATATCTTATGAGTCGCAAGCGTTAATAATCTTTTAAACATCGGGATGGGTCTCTAAAGATAGTCCAATTTCTTTTTTATCTTTTATGACGTGTAAGACACCCGTCATTTTAGTAGACAAAAAATAACCGGAACCAGATAAATCCGGATATCTGACAGTCCGGATGTCAAATGATGTACTCAACTGCCACGGCAACCAAGGCTCCAAACACTGCAATGGCCAATTTGCGGGCATTGAACCGGTGATTAGGGCTGCTCTCAAAAACAATCGTAGTGGAGATGTGAAGAAAGTTGCCACACACCAGAGCGTAAAGGTAGATAAGGCCTGTGGAGGAAATAAGATCTTCGTTAGCAAGGTAACTGCTGATCAACAAACCGATAGGTGCCGCAAGCGAAAAACCAAGGAGATAAGGTAGTGCCCTTTTGCGGGAATTTAACTGAACCGCGAGCACCGTCATTAATGCAAAGGAGGCGGGTGCGCGATGCAAGGCTATACCCAATAAAATCGCACCGCTGTCATAAACCGGTCCGATGCCCAACGGTTGGACTAACATACTACCTTCCAGAAATGCATGGATACATAAAGCCAACAACAAGACGAGCGCGGAAACTGGATGATGGTCATGCAGATGCCCTTGCTGGTGTTCATGGCCGCTCGAATGAATGTGCCCGTGCTCCACACCAGAGGTGAAGTATTCCAGCAATTGCTGGACGAAGAATCCAATCAGCACAAACAATCCGATCAACTCAAGACCTAAGGACTGTCTGTACAATTCAGGGAGAATGTGAATAACAGTAATCGCAAAAAGATAGGCTCCGGCAAAAACCAACAGCATTTTATAATTTGAACTTTTTCCCTTTGGAACCAGGAAAATAAATAACCCTGACACAAGAGGAGTAAAAAAAAGAACGATCAATTTTAATGTCATTTTATTTTTCCAGGATAATTAATCTTTTTATGCCAGGTGTGATGTAGGTTTTCATTTTTCCTTTAGGTGACGAATAAATTAATAAGGCATCGATCTCCGGCATCAATTTGAGTTGAGCCATCGTTTTTTGCAAACCCATCACCATAAAAGCGGTAGCCCAGCCATCAGCCGTGGTGCAATCATTTGTAAAAAGAGAAACACTCAGGAGCTCGTTCTGAACAGGGAAACCGGAAACCGGATCCAGTGTATGCCCGACCTTCTTCCCGTCAATAATGCGATAGTTGAAATAATTTCCTGAGGTTGTAAAGGCTTCATTGCATACCGTAACATAGGCCTTGAAAAACTGATTATCTGGCGTTGAGTTCGGATTGAGTATTCCGACCCGCCAGGGTTTATCTTTTGCAAGATTTTTTCCACTGGCTAACCCTTCTCCCCCAAGTTCTACAAGCATATCGACAATGCCTTTATTCTTTAGAAAATGAAAGATCACATCCGCGCCAAAACCCTGGCCAATGCCCCCCAAGTCCAGTTGAACGCGTGGATCTGATTTTGATATTCCGTTCTCACTCAACCCAACCTTGTTGAAACCGACCAATGCTTTTAGCGAATCGACCTTTGCCTGCGGCACAAGAAAAGATTTTCCCGGACCGAAGCCCCACGCATTGATCAGCGGCATTACGGTAGGATCAAATGCTCCATTTGAAGCCTTATAGATTTCAGCCGACTTTTTTAATGCTTGCTTAAAAAAGGGAAGTTGAAAAGTTATGCCCTGCGAACTCTGGTTAAATCTGGAGATCTCGGAGGCGGGATCGTACGTACTGATAGATTTGTTTATGAGCGCCAACAGGGAGTCAACAGAATACTTGAAATCCCTGCGACGTGGTTCATCAAAATATATAATGCGATATGTGGTACCCATAGTGAGCCCTTCAATAACGATGGGTTCTTCCTCGTTTTCAGGAATAAATCGAGATAGCGTTAAAAAGACTAAGCAAAGGATATTGAGCACGGCGCTTCTAAATTCGATGAGCTGTCAATTTAAAGAAAATGCTCTAAATGCAACAATGTTGCTAAAATACACCTTGGGCTTCACTGATTTAGATTTGATTCGTACCTTGGTGAATCAAATTGTTTTATGCGTGAAGATTACCTGCAAGGCGAGAATGAGGGAGGACCAGATGCTAAGGAGAAGGAAATCGAAAGGGCGTTGCGTCCGCTTTCTTTTGACGATTTTTCAGGACAGCAAAAAATAATTGATAATATCAAAGTATTTGTATCGGCTGCCAAGCTTCGGGCAGAATCGCTTGACCATGTGTTATTGCACGGCCCACCGGGGTTAGGAAAAACAACTTTGTCGCATATCATTGCCAACGAACTCCAATCAAGTATTAAAATTACATCCGGGCCCGTGCTTGATAAGCCCAGCGATCTTGCAGGATTGCTGACCAATCTGGAAAGAAATGATGTACTATTTATCGATGAGATTCACCGCCTTAATCCTGTTGTTGAGGAATACCTCTATTCCGCCATGGAAGACTTCCGGATTGATATCATGCTTGACTCAGGTCCCAATGCGCGATCTGTGCAAATAAACCTGAATCCCTTTACGTTAATCGGCGCCACTACTCGCGCGGGATTATTGACTTCGCCGCTGCGTGCGAGATTCGGAATCAACGCCAGGTTAGAGTATTACGATGCCTTC
>JAYSOP010000474.1:0-5949 GCA_043722905.1 Chryseolinea sp. | reverse complement strand
ATGCCAGTACAAACAATCAGAAACAACCCACTTAAAACAAAAAAACTATAAAACGGAAATAGCACGCAGATCAGATAATCTAACCGTGTCGCACGGCGTCTGTAAAAATTAAGAAAACTATATAATAAGAGAGGGATGCCCGCTACCGATAGGCCTAGCACAGTGGAAAAAGGGATAAGCGAAAATGCTAAAGAACTGAAAATGATAGTTGGTATATCAGTTTCAGTTTGCAGAATGTGTCTTCTCAAAAATAGAAACATTCCTACAAACGCTAACGTGTGTACAACAATAAAATTCAAAAGGTACGCGAGGTAAGGTGGAAATATCATACAAAGGATCGCCAGCACATTGAACCCACTTGGAAAAAACATGCGCGGAAGTCCGTTCATGACACTTTCGACCTTTGCATTGGGGTTTAAGGAAAGGGTTTTACCTTCCGAAGCCAGGATCATATAATATGTGAAGGAACTGTCGAGATTATCATGTGCGGTAATAATAGAATTATCCCATTCCAGGATGAATGGTAAAAAGTATAGGGAAAGTACCAAATAAGCAATCGAAAAAGACGTCTTAGCAGATTTATATGAAAGGTTCATTTTTACTATAAGACTTTATGGTTTCATCACGGCCCAAAGCTAAGATATTTGAGAATAACAGGCCTGCTAAACGTTAAAACTCTTATTTAATATATATGGCCATCTCTTATAAAAGCCTCCAATTTTTTAATGGCTTGTGCTGACTAATTTCTAGCCATCGAAGCCTGCAAAAAAATTTCACTTAAAACCCGTTAATTTGCAGAATGTGAATTTTGAAAACGTAGTTGAGTGAATTCATGAGCACTGAGAGCTTTATTTATCGTCATATAGACATCTATAGAATAATAATGGACCTTTTATACTTTGGAAAGTATAAGGAACGATTTACGCCAGTTGTGGAGCATTTAAAAAATATGCCTCCCGGCCTCCGGGTGCTGGAGTTGTGCTTTGGTGATACCTTCATCGCAAATTTTTGTAAAACCAATGGACATCATTGGATCGGTCTGGACATAAATAAGCACTTTATTCACCATGCCCAAAAGTTAGGCTTCGATGCGCGATACGCGGACCTGACATCGGTGGCCAGCTTGCCAAAATGTGATGTTTGTATTATTATGGGTTCCTTGTATCATTTTCATCCTCACGCCGATAAATTGCTTGACAAAATTTTTGCGGCTGGTTATACCCTTATTATATCTGAACCCGTATCGAATTTTTCAAGTCAGCCTGGTGTGATAGGATTCATCGCTAAGCGGGCTGCGAATGCAGGGAAAGGTGATGAACCTTTCCGGTACCACGAAAACAGTTTAATGAGCTTTCTCAAGGAGAATAGCGAAAGGACGAATTATTCGATTGTTTCAGATAAAAAAAAAGGGAAGGACTTAATTATAAAGCTTATAAAACCATGGAAAGGATCAGCCTTAGTATTGTAATTCCTGTGTATAACTCACAAAGGTGTCTTGAGGCATTGAGCAAACAAATTTCAGATGCCCTTGAAATGAGGAGTTATGAATTAATTCTCGTCAATGATAAAAGCAAAGATAACAGTTGGGATATCATCGTTTCCCTCGCAGCTGTAAATGAAAAAATAAAGGGTATTAGTCTCAAGAAAAATTCTGGTCAGGACAACGCTATTATGGCTGGATTGGGCCTGGCGGCTGGAGAATATGTGGTGATCATGGACGATGACCTGCAACATTCTCCTTTTGATATTTACAAATTGTATGAAAAATGTAAAGAAGGCTATGACATCTGTTACGGTTTTTTTCCGGATAAAAAACAAACCTTTTGGAAAAACGCAGGGAGTAAACTAAATGAATATCTGGCAGAATTATTCCTTAAAAAACCAAGAGGATTATACCTGTCGCCTTTTAAAATAATGCGCGCCAGCCTTGTTAAAGAAATCAAAGAATATACGGGCCCCTTTCCATACATTGACGGCATTGTGCTCTCCCTAACCTCCAATATCACCCAAATTGAAATTACACATCAAAAGCGTTTTGAGGGCAAAGGTAATTATAGTTTCATAAAATCTATTTCAGTTTTTCTAAAACACATTACGGGATATTCGCTTTATCCTCTCAGGTTCGCCACAATATTGGGAATGATGGCGGCGGGCTTGTCCTTCTTATTGGGAATCTACTTTGTCATCGATTACCTGACCAACTTAAGACGTGTGGAGGGCTGGATAACCTTAGTTTTGCTTAACGTCTTTTTTAATGGCCTGGTACTCATGTGCCTGGGATTGATCGGAGAATATATTGGCAGAATTTATCTGACCATCACATCAAAGCGGCAGTATGTTATTGATGAGCTTGTTGAAGGGAAACCTTTACCACCCCGGTAAAATTCTGGCGTTGCATCAGTGGACGATTTTCGGAAGTTGTACGTTAAATTATACACATTGCTTTTGGCCCATGTCTTATAGCTGTCACTATTGAAGTTTTACTTACGAGAAACTTTACAAAACACCATTTTATAGTCTAATACTCGTTTTCCAAGAAAGGAGCGCCCTTTGTTTGGCTAGCAAGTTTTATCTAAAGTTCACTTTTCTCAAGTATTTTAGGGTGCGAATTTATCGAGGGCTGCCCCACTTTGTTAATAAGTCATTTAAACCTAAATTTGCGGCCTTAAATTTAGGCTAATCATGTTAGAAGGCAAAAGCATCTTAATTACCGGTGGTACAGGTTCATTTGGGAAAAAGTTTGTTGAAGTAATTCTGAACAAATATCCCAAAGTAAAAAAACTTATCGTTTACTCGAGGGATGAATTGAAGCAATTCGAAATGAGTCAGACTTTCCCTGACACTAAATATGATGCCATTCGATATTTTATTGGTGATGTGCGAGACGCTGAACGGCTTAAACGTGCCTGTGAAGGGGTCGACATCATTATACACACCGCCGCCCTGAAGCAAGTTCCGGCTGCGGAGTACAATCCGATGGAATGCATTAAAACGAATATTATCGGTGCGGAAAATGTGATCAACGCCGCGATGGATTGCGGGGTCACAAACGTAGTGGCATTATCAACGGATAAAGCTGCAGCCCCTATTAACCTTTATGGTGCTACCAAGTTGTGTTCTGATAAACTGTTTGTGGCTGCCAATAATTTCAGAGGGGCAAGGAAATTAAAATTTTCAGTCGTCAGGTACGGTAATGTCATGGGTTCCCGGGGATCGGTCATTCCGTTTTTCATGGAGAAAAGGAAAACCGGGGTCATCCCCATTACAAATGAGAATATGACCCGGTTTAATATTTCTTTAACCGAAGGTGTAGACCTGGTGTTATTCGCGCTGGAAAAAGCGTTGGGTGGAGAGATTTTTGTTCCTAAGATACCATCCTACCGTATTACAGAACTCGTGGAGGCCATTGCTCCAAATTGCAGGAAGGAGATTGTTGGTATTCGTCCAGGCGAAAAAATCCACGAAGAAATGATCACTCATTCAGATTCCTTTTATACGGCAGATGTAGGTCGCTATTATGTAATTCTGCCTCAAAGTCAGAACTGGAGTCATGACGAATACCTTATAAAAAGGCAAGCGAAGAAAGTTCAATACGGCTTTTCATATGAGTCAGGTTCGAATACAGAGTGGTTAAGTAAAGAGCAACTCCGTGAGTTGATCCGAATCAACGTAGATCCAACCTTTGCAGCTTGAATTTAAGTATCCTTAAGGAAAAATTAATTTTAGGCACCGTTCAACTCGGACTTTCGTACGGAATTAACAACCATACCGGTAAACCTGATAAAAACGAGGCGTTCCGTATTTTAAGAAAAGCACAGAGCGAAAACATTCGGCTCCTGGATTCTGCAGAAGCCTATGGAGATTCCCTTCAAATAATCAGTTCATATTTTCAGGAGGAAGGCTCTCAGTCTTTTGAAGTCATCAGCAAATTCATAGGGGATGGTGCGCCCCTTCAAAATAAAATTGACAAAACCCTATCAGAACTAAATACAAGTAGCGTTTACGGTTATTTATACCATAGATTTTCTGATTATGCATCGGGGAAATACCACCGGGAACTGCTGGATCTAAAGGATCAGGGCAAGATTAAAAAAATAGGGGTTTCGCTATACACAATGGAAGAACTTGAAAAAAGTATTGCGGATAAATCCCTGTCTGTAATACAAATTCCATTTAACCCTTTTGATGCATCCATAAAAAAATTGAATCTATTGTCCGAAGCACGCCTCCAGGGAAAGGAAATTCACGTGAGATCAGTATTTCTTCAGGGGCTATTTTTTAAACACCCTGCACAATTGACCGGCAATCTTAAAGACTTTTCTTTTCCACTTCAGGAATTTGAACACATTGCAAACTCATACAACCTGAATATGAGGCAAGCTTGCCTAAACTTTGCATTACATCAGGCGAATATAGATTATGTTATTATCGGAGTGGAGAATGTGGCACAACTCGATCAAAATATAGATGCGATAATGGAAGATATGCCCGCAGGTTTTTTCAAAGGCCTGGAATCATTACCGGTTGTTGACGATTTTCTTCGAAATCCTGCGAACTGGAAACCATAAAGAACTTTTAAATGTTCCAAAAAGCCCCATGAAACCAATCCCTTACGGCAAGCAAAACATCACACAACAAGACATTGATGCGGTTGTGGAAACCCTTTCGTCAGATTTCCTTACCCAAGGTCCTAAAATAGCCCAGTTTGAAAAAGAATTTGCAGATTACATTGGTTGTAAATTTGCTATTGCTGTTTCAAATGGCACTGCCGCCTTACACCTGGCGGCCATTGCATTGGGCGTTTCTGCCAGCTCACGGGTTATTACAACGCCTATTACGTTCGCCGCGTCTGCCAATTGTATATTGTATTGCGGGGGTGAGATAGTGTTTTGCGATATACATCCTGAAACCTATCTTCTCGACTTAGATAAACTTGAGAGACTATTGATTGGGAAACCAACCGGCTATTATCAGGGTGTTGTTCCTGTCGATTTCGGTGGTTACCCATTTGATTTGGAAAGATTACGATACCTTGCAGCCAGGTTTAAATTTTGGATTTTAGAGGATGCGTGTCACGCTCCAGGAGCCTATTTTAGCGACAGTAAGGGAAATAAGCGGTATTGTGGAGATGGGAGCCTGGCGGAATTAGCGATATTCTCATTTCATCCCGTGAAACATATCGCTACTGGCGAAGGGGGTATGATCACGACTAATGACCATGAACTATACCAAAAATTACTGTTGCTAAGAACCCATGGCATCACAAAGGAGCCGGCATTCCTGATGGAAAACCATGGCCGATGGTACTATGAAATGCAAACGTTGGGGTACAACTACCGCCTGACGGATTTCCAAGCTGCGTTGGGAGTTAGTCAACTGAAAAGAGCAGAAAAAGGTATCCTGAGAAGGCGTGAAATAGCAGCGTTATACGATCGATCTTTCCAAAACCTGCCAATCACTTTGCAAAATGTACCCTCTAATGTAGGTCATGCTTATCATTTATATGTTGTTCAGGTAGAAAACCGCTTAAAATTCTACAACTATCTCCATGAAAATAATATTAAAGTGCAGGTTCATTATATCCCGGTTCATATAATGCCCTATTATAAAAGCATCGGTTGGAATAAAGGAGATTTTCCAGTGGCCGAAAATTACTATGATAAATGTGTCAGCCTTCCCATGTATCCTACCCTTACACAGGACGAGCTGGACTATATAATTCTTAAAGTAAAAAATTTCTTTAGTAGCAATTAATAACTTTGAATCCTAAAATGTAAAATATGTCTTTAACCCGTTGCACAAAATGCGTCACCCCAGAAACGCATGAAACAATTACTTTCGATAACAAAGGCGTCTGCAGTATTTGCGTTGGCCAGGAATATAAGCAAACGCAGATCAACTGGACGGATAAAAAGAAGGAACTAGACGAGTTAGTCGGCCAATACAAGG
>JAYSOP010000473.1:0-9219 GCA_043722905.1 Chryseolinea sp. | reverse complement strand
TCGATACTAACATGAATCCCTATCCAGCTAGGGGCATTGAGCACTTTGGCGAAGTACTCAGGGTATCCATTTTTCCACCAGCCTACCCGGGTCTTATCCGGATAGTATACACCTGCCACATAACTCCCGCGCAGCGTTTCTCCTGAATAATCTTCCTCAAAGTTTGCACGCTGTCCCATGCGGCCATTTCCTATGCTAAAAACACTTTCGGATATCTTATTAAAATGTGGATCAAAACCTTCCTCGATGATCTGCCACTCGTGATGCTTAAGATAATTCTTCATAGAAAATGGATAATAATTTACTGGAATAGAAGGGACAATTTAAAGGTCTGCCATTTCCAATTCACGCAAGGTTAATAAATTAAATTCAGCGGTCTTCGCAAAAATCTTATGGGCCTTATTCAACAGGTCAGGTGACCCTATACCGATACATTTCATTCCTGCTGCCAGGGCGGCCTCCACCCCGGCTTCGGCATCTTCCAATACAACACAATCTTCTGGTTTTACCCCTAATTTTTCTGCTGTACGTAAAAATATTTCCGGGTGGGGCTTGGTGTGGCTTATCATGCCCCCGTCAACAATGGCATCAAATTCGTTTTCTATTTGCAACAACCGGATAACCGTTTTGGCATTTTTACTGCTGGACGCCAGACCCACTTTTATTCCATGTTCCCTCAACTCGCGGATCAGTGGCTTAACGCCAGGAAAAATCTCTTCCGGAAGCATGCGGGCAACGTATTCAACAAACCATCCATTTTTTTTACTGGCGAGCATTTCCTTATGGGAATCATTCAAGGTGATGCCGGCGAGTTCAAGAATTATTTCCAGTGAGTGCATCCGGCTGACCCCTTTCAATCGCTCATTTTCTTCTTCAGTAAGATTATGCCCCAGTTCATCCGCCAATCTTTTCCAGGCTAAATAATGGTAATGTGCAGTGTCGACGATAACACCATCGAGATCAAAAATACAAGCCTTAATAATACTTGTTAACCTTAACTTATGATTCATTTTTGCGGACTGAAAATTAAGGCGCTATCATAAAATCCATCAGATGCCATACGTCTCCTCAAGGATTTTATCGGTTTCCGATAATGATTTAAAGACTGCAAAAGTTTTACCTTGCGTTCTCAGAGCCCCTAAAGTATTTCCATATCGGACGGCGCGAATATAGTCCTTTGGATCCTGCAATAACCCGAATCCCACACCACCTGCAAAAGAGTCTCCACATCCGGTTGTATCCACCACGTGATTTACCGGAACCGCGGGCACTAACGTTTCCTGTAGTTTTCCTTTTATTTTATAATACACCATACACCCTCTGGAATCCATTGTTATGCAAACACATTTTACACCTTTGGAAAGGCAGTGAACCGCAAAGGCCCGCATTTCATCAGAGGTAATTTCTTTTTCAAAATCCGTACTTTCATATTCTTTTCTGTACCATGATGCATGGGCTTCCTCCAGATTCATCTTTAAAACATCTATATAAGGAAGCCATAAATCCCTGTCTAACCAAAATTTGCGCTGGCGCTCTCCTTTGAACAGGCATGCCGTAGTGGGTCCGTGAGCATCAAAAATAATAACGCTTTTCTGCGTGCTCTTCTTTTTTATGAATTGCAGCGTTTGCAATGAAATCTCATAATCACTGATGGGTATGAATACAAATACATCACAGTCGAGAAGGTCTTTCACATCTTTCGGAACGATGGGATCCATAAAACCGGTCTGCCTTTCCATCCGGTTATTCTGATCAATAAAACGAAGGCTTATTACATCACCCTGGTCATTTTCACACGTGATGTGATTTAGATTCACGCCTTTATATCCTTTAAAAACCTCTTTCACATTATCCTGATCGGTGGTTCTTACGTGCGATATGGGAATAATCTCGATATCATCGCCCACCATGGTAGATAAAGCAATCACGGGATGAGCAACGCATCCCCACTTTTGAATAAGATCACCCTGATGGGTAACAATGTGGTCACGTGGAATTGGGCCGACTATGGCAATTCTTTTCATATCATATTTTTGTATTTACTAAATAAGCAGCGCCGAATACTCCCGCGCTATCCCCCAGCGAAGGTTTTACAATAGGTGTGTCCAACCCGTGATTAAAAACAAATTTTTTAACCGAATCAATTCCCCTGTCATACAGCAGATCGATATTTCCAACACCCCCTCCGATAACAATTACGTCAGGGTCTAAAATATTAATAATTACGCTTAAGGCTACCCCAAAGTTCTCAACCAAACGCATAATAGTTCGTTCGGCAGAAGGGTCAACTTTTGATGCCGCGGAGGCCACTATATCCTTGAGGCTTTTTTTACTTCCCGTTTCATTAAAATAAAACCGCTCCAAAGAAGGCCCCGAAATAACGGTCTCCACACAACCCGTCTTGCCACAGTAACATGGTCCACCCGACTCATTTAAAAAATTATGGCCCCACTCCCCGGCAATTCCCTGCAGCCCAATGATGGCCCGGCCGTCAATCACGATCCCACCGCCGACCCCCGTACCCATGATGACACCAAAAACTACCCGCGCCTCCGGGAATCTTTCCTTTACAACACCCAGTTGCGCCTCCGCCAGCGCGAAACAATCGGCATCATTGGCCATCTCCAATGGAATGGCCAGCAGTTTTTCCAAGTCCTGCTTCATAGGCTTACCATTCATCACCACCGTATTGCAGTTTTTCATCGTGCCTAGTTTGGGATCATGAACACCCGGAGTTCCTACGCCGATTTTCGAAGGACGCGTTCCTGCAAATGCACACATCATCTGAACTAATTTATTTACCTGGGTAAGAATTTGCTCATAACCCTTATCGGCCTCAGTAGGAACCCGATCCCGAAATAAAACCTGAGGATCATCCGGCGATTTCAGGATCACTCCTTCTATTTTTGTGCCCCCCAGATCTATGCCCCACAAACTATTTTCGGTAATGTTTTCCTTAGCTGATTTACCCATGCGATTTCAATATTTCAATGTAGTATAAAAGGGTAATTTTCCCAATTCACGCGATTGCAAGATATAATTTGATTTGATTATAAGAATATTTATTACCCGGCTGCCCCCAAATTTATAGTGATCAGGGTCAGGGCACGCTGGCCTTAAATCCTGTAACAGCCTTGATCAGCTCATCCATTTCTCTCAGATCAGATTCGAACCTGTTATGATCCCAGCCCAGGATTGTTTTACAAGACTCGGCAATTTCATTTTTCCAGCTTACTACTTTATGAATATCAAAATATAATAGCCCTGTCCTTCTCACAAAGAAATCCTGGATGGAGGCAACCATTTCATATCGAATACAAAATTTTAACTCCGCCTTCAGTAACCTTAGTTCGAAGGGATCAGCCGACGTCGTGTCCTCCATCATGAATAAGATTGCGTCAGTCTGGCGACCATAGTTTTCTACCAGATACCGGGCCGTAACAAGGGGGGAAGGACTGGCTATAAGCTTTTCGGCAATGGTGCTAGTATAACGACTGACTTCTTTGTTACCCGAAAATTCTGCCCCACCTAATTTTATTTTAGCGGTATAACACGATTTATAAGTATTGCGGGGGAAATGTTTTTTAATGACAAGATTGACCACTCGCTCGGCCATTTTTCGATAGCCTGTTAACTTCCCTCCGGCAATCGATATCAATCCTGTATTTGATTCGAAAATTTCGTCTTTACGCGACAGTTCAGAAGTGGATTTACCTTCTTCATGGATCAACGGGCGCAGACCAGCCCAACTTGATTCAATATCGGAAATGACTAACTCAACGCCGGGAAAATTAGCGTTCACCGCATTCAATAAATACTGCGCGTCCTCACGTGATGCTACTACATGATCAAGTTCGCCGGTGTAGGTAGTGTCGGTAGTTCCAATGTAGGTTATTCTTCCCCGAGGTATAGAGAAAATCATTCTTCCATCATCAACATCAAAATAAATGGCCTGGCGTACGGGTAATTTTTCATGTGGCACCACAATGTGAACACCTTTGGTCAGGTGGAGCCGTTTACCGGTTTTTGAGTTATTTATTTCCCGGATTTGGTCAACCCATGGTCCTGCCGCACTGACTACTGCCTTTGCTTCGATGATAAAGGATTCGTTGGTTAGGTAGTCGGTCACGCTTGCTCCGCCTATCAACTCCTTCTGATAGATGAAGTCATTTACTTTTGCATAATTCAAAATACAGGCACCCTTAGACACGGCCGCTTTAATGATTTCGATGGTAAGGCGGGCATCATCCGTTCTGTATTCCGCATATATAGCACCGCCATTTACTTCGTCTGTTTTTAATAGCGGCTCAAACCTCAGGGTCTGGGTTCTGGTCAGCATCTGGCGCTGATCTTCAGGCTTTACTCCGGCCAGGTAGTCATATACCCTTAGCCCAATCGAGGTAAGCCAATATCCAAGGCCTTTTTTTTCGGATAGCGGGAGCAGCATCTTCTCCGCTATAACCAAATGAGGGGCTAAATTATGAACCACTGCCCGTTCACTTCCAACCTCCCTAACCAAGCCAAACTCCAGTTGCTTCAGGTATCTCAAACCTCCATGGATTAACTTCGTTGACCGGCTGGAGGTGCCAAACGCAAAATCGTTCTTTTCCACTAAAGCGGTTTTTAATCCGCGTGAGGCCGCGTCAAGCGCGATTCCAGCACCTGTAATACCACCACCAATTACCAGCAGGTCAAAGGTTTCTGTTCGGAGCCGTCGCAGAATTTTTTCGCGTTCAAAGACAGAAAACTCCGGGGCTGACATAAAAAGGGTTCATGGCAGAAAATTAAATAAATGAAAGGAGAAAATAGAGAAATAGACCAATTATTGGGATAAATGCCCCTCCGACACTGGATTTAAGGCGTGATTCATCCCTCTAATGTTGGCTTTTCGGTGGGATACGTTATCCATACCCGGACCCGGCTATTATTCCTGCTTTCTGGCAGACTTTAGGACCTGGTGGATATGAAATGAACAATTATTTTAGTTTAATAAATTTTCCCTCAACACTATCCGGGTCACGGACATACTTGTAAAAAGATCGGGTAGGATAATAATCCATTAGTTCCTGATTTCTGTCTTCGATATACCATGCATAGATGAGGTCAGTCTTATAATCCATTGAATTGCGCGCCAGTTCCGGTTGCTGCATAGGTCTGATCAAACCGGTAGAGGAGCCAATAAGAATCACAGCATTTTCGATTTTTTGTTCATGGGCCAGCCGGTACATGTCCACTCGTTCTGTAATGATCCGGTGCTCCCTATTGGCGATAAACGGAATTTTAACAATCCCATAAATCAGGCCTGCTGTAAACAAGGCAAGGGTCCATTTATGACGCGTTTGAAATATCTTTCGCACCACAAATACCGTTAAAAATGGAAGTCCTTCTAAAAAAAACCTGGGACCGTATTGGTTCCCCCCGATATGATGATAAAAGAAATATCCGACGATCAATAGTAAGAAAATGTAATCTTCGGCATGCACTAATCTATCAGACTTATCCTTGATTTTTTGAAGAAGGAAAATAAAATATAAAATAACCAGGGTCGGCGAACACCAATACAAAAACATGAAGAACCTGCGGACTATATGTTCAAAAGCCTTCATCACTGAATGCCCTTGAACGAACCCAAGCGATTCCTGATTGTTTATCCACATCGTTACGGGTAAAAACCCATTACCCGTAATCTTAAAGTTGTACCAATATAAAAATATTAAGAACGGGAGGCAGCCCAGGCTTATCCAGAATAAGGCAGGTATGCATTTTATCTTATATCTGTTTAGTAAATAGAGTCCGACCGGCAAAAATATGATTGCTGCCGTATAGTATCGGCTAATGACCATCATGCCAAGGAAAACACCCGCCATTAAAGCCTGTATAAACAAATTCTTTCGTTCGTATTCATATATTCCGTATACAAATCCTACGGCGAACAAAAGGCAGGAAGTATGGGAAAAAAAGGAAGCGGAATTAAAAATAAAATAGGCGCTCAACGCAACAGAAACAAGTGACCATATCGCTACCATTTTGTTATAGATCCGTTTTGTGAAAAAATAAAAAAGGATCAGAGACAAAAGCCCAAAAATTGGGTTGATGATGGCCGGTGGAATCTTTAAAACAAAGGCCGCACTTAATACGAGTGGCCATCCCGGTGGAAAGCGACCCACTCTAAGTCCCTCTTTTTGGGCAATATGGTTAATGTGAAAAAAATCAAATAGTGGATGCGGTGTTTGCCAAAGTTTGCCTTCACTCATGGTTTCTGCCTGAAACAAATAGACATATTCATCGGCAGAGTTTGGAAACTCCTGAAGGGTATGAAATGAAGTGATCAGTGATATCATAAACCACAAACCAAAGATCAATCCGACATAAAGGCGCGACCTCTGTAACAGGTGCTTTTCTATCCCATCGATAAACCGGTGCAAGGGAACGTACACGAACAGAAACCACGCCAGCAAAAGGTAAGACGTGAGCCATAGCAATTCGTCGGAGCATAAGCGAACAAAGTCTCTATAAAACCCGAAGGATTTATCTACTTCGACCGGAAAGAAAGGAATGATAAAATGAGTGATCTGCGTTTCAAACAACCTCACCGAGGCGTACAGAGCGACAGAAACCAAAAAAAAAAGAATAAACCAGCCTGATCTTACTTTATTTAATAACCACGGGAATATACTCATCACTTTAACCAATAAGGGTTGAATTGCCTTTCCAGGCAACCTTAAAAGGTTGTGCCTTTTAGCCCTCTTTTATTGATTGTTTAATGCCCAATGCCGGCTTCCTCCAAAAACTTAAATGAATTTAGACGCCGCGTCTCATGAACGCTATCCTCGGTCATTTCTTAACCTGAGTTTTTCCGTGTTTTTGAAAACTGTGTGCAAGGGCGGGTATATAATCTCGGGCGAATATTGGTTCAATTAAATTCGAATCTTTCTGTACCCATGTTCATATGTGGATGAAAATCCCCTTCAAACCAAGTCCATCCAATAATATTCCTCTGATATAAATGGTATAGCTATAACCAGCCGATGCATCCATGTGTGAATAATTAACAAAAAGAAATCCCGGCCGATCTTTCGGGATGTTGTGATCGTCTTCGATACGATTCAAATAATCTATCAGACTCATCAGTTGAAGCCTGAACTTTTAAAAAATTGTTTTGCAATGGTTGCCCCACTGACCTGGCAGGGAGTGCTGGAACCAGAAGCAAGAGGCGTTCACTTAGAAGCACACACATTGAACGAAACGGCTGGAATCCTGAAAACAACGTCTTCCAGCCAAAGGATTAACAGAAGGCTGACGCATAGATCTCACGCATTAGAGCAGGAATGATTTTTTTTACGAAAGATGGCGGGGCACTCTCAAATGATTGATCTTTTAGAAAATCCGGCTTGGGTTGACAACCGGTTAGTTACCAATTCAGAAATTGAACATTTACCACAGTCACTTTTTGATGAAATCAAAAATGGATTAAGTAAATTCAATAGTTCCAACCCTTTGGTTTCCGTTACCATTCCAGCGCATAATGAAGAGTATGGCATTCTTCGAACCCTTGAATCCCTTTCGCGAAACCAAACCAGTTATGAGGTGGAGATCATTGTAATTAATAACAATTCAACTGACAGAACGCAAGAAATTTTGGACAAACTTAACGTAAAATCTTTTTTCCAGTCTGTTCCCGGGTGGGGACCTGCAAGACAACTGGGCCTGGAGAAAGCTTCGGGCAAATATGTTTTAATGGCGGATTCAGATTGTTTTTATCCTCCGGAATGGATACAGGAAATGACTACCTCGTTGAGTAAGGAAAACGTTACCTGCGTTTACGGGGGCTATTCTTATCTGGGTACCAGGGAGGAAGCCAGGTGGAAGTTTTTAATTTATGAGCTGCTCCGCAATTTAATCTTAGAGATCCGGCAAATGAAACACCCTTATTTAAACGCGCGGGGGTTGAATATGGGAATCGTTAGAGCGTTAGCACTAAAGAAAGGATTTATAAACCGGAAGATGAAGGGGGAAGATGGCAGAATGTGCTTTGACCTCATGCAATATGGTAAAATTGTACGTGTAAGTTCGAAAAAAAATCTTGTTTGGACACTAAGGCGCACGTCAAGGGACGGGGGCATAATGAACACCTTCATCAAAAATGTCCTTATTGAATTTTCCAAATTCAAAACCTATTTTCGTAAACCCCGCATCCATGATACCCATACTTCTGCTAATGTGACACCATCGGAATTTAACTATTCGAGACAGTCTGAAGAATCTCAGTTGGAAAAAAAAACTGGTGTTGGTGAAAATATTGACCGAAGGTAATTCTGTTATTTCATTTCGGTTGAAGCACTATTTTGCCGATACCGTCAAATCAGCATTTATTTATTAAAACGTAAAAGGTTTGTTGAAATAATTTTTTATATCGGCCATGACAAGCCAACCCCATATGAAGCGCCCCGAATTAGATGGAAGGGAAATAACCAACGATCAAGCCGTAAATACACTATGCTAACATAAGATGCTGATCATGTACACGAGGCCCTACTAACAATTTTTGAAGCATAATGATGACGATCTACAATAATTCAACGCACCAGGTTAGAAACCTGATTATATTATTTTTACTCATAAACACCTTTTTTTTATCAAGCGTATCATTTTTACCTTTTATAGATCTGCCCAATCATCTCGCTGAGGCAACCATCTATAAATTTTACGAACCGGGAAATGTGCTGAGTCAATACTATAAACCTACTCCCTGGTATTTCCCAAACTCTTTTCATACGGTTTTTTGCAGTCTCTTCAATTCCGTTGAAGTTGGCAATAAAGTATTCCATATTTTCTACATCATTCTTTTACAAGGTTCGGTGTTTCTGGCTATCCGGGAATTAAAAGGGAATTCCTGGTATGGCTTACTTGCCATCTTATTTACTTATAACTATAATGTTACTTTCGGGTTTGTCGGCTTCGCCATCTCCCTGCCCTTTCTCATCATACTTTTTTATTTTATCCTTCTCGACATCAAAAAAGATAAAATTATTCTAAAAGTCTGCATCGCTTTTTTACTGGTACTTTTATTTCTAATGCATGCCCAAAACGCATTGCTGGGGCTACTGATGTATGGCCTGATGATGATCTATCATTATCGAAGGTCATTCAAAAGATTAATCCTGCATGGCATGCTCATCCCACTTCCATTATTGGCGATGATATTTACCTGGTGGTTCA
>JAYSOP010000472.1:0-3617 GCA_043722905.1 Chryseolinea sp. | reverse complement strand
GCTGCGGAGACGAAGATCAATTTTCAACACAACTCCTGTTACCGATCATGGGTGCTTCCAAAATTCCTGTTACCAACTATGGGTGCTCCCAAACCGCAGAGTCCCTGAGGCAGGAGACTCTGCGGAGACAAGAAAAAGTGTCTCAAGACTCGAGTACGCTGCAGAGAGGGAGATTAATTTTCAACACAACCTCTGTTACCGACCAAGGGTGCTCCGACCAAACTGTCCCCGCAGTGTCTCACGTCTCGTGGACGCTGCGGAGACGATGAACGTGGCCAAATAATTTTTTACCAACGCTAAATTACAATATGTCCGTACTCCTGAAACAAGTTCAAGCTAAGGCCAATGAATGGCTGAATAGTGTCGTTATTGACAACGGCACTAAAGAACTTGTGAAATCACTTTTAAATCAGCCCGATTCAAAAGAACTGATCGATAACTTTTACAAAGATCTTGAGTTCGGAACCGGTGGTTTGCGCGGAATCATGGGTGCCGGTTCAAACTGCATGAATCAATACACCGTAGGTATGGCTACGCAGGGCCTCGCAAATTACCTGAACAAAACACACCCGGGCAAAGAAGTCAGTGTTGCCATTGCCTATGACAATCGTAATAACAGTCCTTTTTTTGCTGAGGTCACAGCAAATGTTTTTTCTGCGAATGGTATTCATGTTCACATGTTTCCGGAATTAAGGCCTACACCCCTCCTTTCCTTTGCCATCCGCTATTTAAAATGTCACTCTGGAATTGTGATTACCGCATCCCATAATCCCAAAGAATACAACGGATATAAAGCATATTGGAATGATGGCGCACAAGTCGTTCCTCCTCACGATAAAAACATCACGCTGGAAGTGAAGAAAATAACATCGTTTGAACAGGTCAGGTCTAAAGCTAATCCCGCTTTGATTCATTTGATAGGACCTGAAATAGAGGAGGCTTACTATGAAGAAGTGAAAAAGCTGATTCCAAACAATTCAGTAATCGCAAAACATAAAAATATTCCCTTGGTATATTCCAGTCTTCACGGGTCAGGCATCACGATGGTTCCGGAATGTTTGAAACAAATCGGATTTAATAATATTCATGTTGTGGAAGAGCAAAGGAAGCCGGATGGAAATTTCCCCACTGTTCATTCGCCTAACCCTGAAGAAGAGTCCGCAATGGAGATGGTGATCAAGAAGGGTAAAGAAGTAGGGGCCACGATGGTTATGGCAACAGACCCTGATGCGGACAGGGTTGGAATTGGCGTGCGCAAGGCAAATGGTGAATTTACTTTGTTGAATGGAAACCAGGCTTTCAGCCTGATGATGTATTTTATTTTAAAGAATCTGAAAGATACAGGCAATGCCTATATAGCCAAAACGATAGTGACCTCAGACCTGGTGGATGTAATGGCGGCAAAACTACAGGTTGAGTGTTACAATACCCTGACCGGGTTTAAATATATTGCTGACCTGATGGGGAAACTAGAAGGTAAAAAAAGGTTCATTGCCGCCGGCGAAGAAAGTTATGGGTACATGGTTGGCGATTTTGTGCGTGACAAAGATGCCGTATCCGCGTGTGCCTTTTTTGCAGCCATGGCTGCCAGCAGCACAGAAGAAAATAAATCCCTGTATGACTGGCTGATCGATATGTATGTGGAATTCGGTTTCTATAAAGAAAGTTTGCTGAACCTTACCCGGAAAGGTCAGCAGGGGGAGCAGGAAATTAAGGAAATGATGGAGAAATTCAGGAACAATCCCCCCAAACAAATTACCGGCAGCCGGGTGATCCGGTTGTTGGATTATAAAGTATTAGAAGAAAAGAATTTAATGACGGGGGGAAAAACCAAATTGTATTTCCCGGTTTCCGATGTGCTTCAATTTTACCTTGAGGATGGCACAAAAGTTTCTATTCGTCCATCCGGCACTGAACCGAAAATAAAATTTTACATCAGTGTTAACTGTAAGCTGAGAGCAAAATCGGATTTCGAAAAAGCCGACGAAGAACTGGATAGCAGAATGAAAGCTATCCAGCAATATCTGGTCACAGCGTAATTTTGTTTTGGGAATATTGGTGAGACCAGGTATAACCACCCCCGTTCCGCCAGGGACGTAACGTCCCCTCCTTGAAAAGAGGAGAAATTTTTAGATCTACTAAGCCCTTAATTCTGATTGCATGTGGCGCGGGATGAAAAATACATTGAGGCCTTGTTTGCCGCGCAGCAGCTGATTGTTTTTATAAACAAAACAGTTGTACCCCAAAGCTTCCAGAAATTCAATTTCAGGGTTGCCTGGCGTTTCAATCAGTAAAACCGGTTTAGATGATGTGATCGTCCTTCTTGCTCCTAAAAGAACCTCGTATTCAAAACCCTGCACATCGATTTTTATAAAATAAGGTTTGAGCTTAAGGTCATCCAAAGGTCTAACAATGCATACCTCCTTTTTAATTTTAAGCTTGGAACTTTGATATCCATACAGTCTGTTTTTTAACCAACCGCTTGCATTTTCCTCTTTAAAAGATGCCAGCCCGTCGAACATATAATCATTGTAAAATGGAATATTGAGTTCAAAACTACCGGTTGAACTTCCTAAACCAAGGTTATAAAACTCAACTCTTTTATCCCCTTTATACAGATTTTTAAGCTTGCTAATTAAATGAGAGTTTGGTTCGAAGGCGATCACATTGGCATCAGGCCTTTTCAACAGAATTGATTGTATCGCCTCTCCCCGGTTTGCCCCAATATCTAAAAATAGTTTATTGGATGATTTGGGTAAATGAGCAAGAACTTCGAAGTCCTTATCATGTGTTTTATGGAATAAACTTCTTACGTTTCTCTGAAGCTGAAACCGGTAATCCTGTAAAAAGGGAAAATAGACCTGAATAGACCTGAAGATCTGTGAAACCCGGGAATTCATCTGTACGGGTATTTTAGATGGATTGGAAATAATATTAAACACCAAAAAAAGTATGCCGAATGGCTAATTAAGTTACCAGGGGTAGTCGTTCTATTATTTACAACTGATCCTGGCGGTCAGCCTATCAATCCCATTTTCCCCTACCCCGTGATAGGCTATACGCACCTGACCCGGCGAAAACCACAGCCAGTGCTGTCATCAGATAAAAGATATTTAATTCGATCATCCAACCTCCAAAGTCATTACGTGAAAAGGCGATATCCTGATGGGCAATGAGAATGGACAGCAACATATTAAGGGCTACGATCAGTGCAGCAATCCTGGCCTTGTACCCAAAGATCATAAACAAAGGTGCAATGAATTCGCCCACAAGATTACCATAAGCAAAAAATTCAGGTAGACCCGCATTGGTCACCATAGTTTTGATGTGCTGAATTCCGTGGATAGCCGAATTGGCGCCGTGTAGTAATAATAATCCTCCACAAGTAACTCGAACGATTAACTTCGCCAGGTCATCATGTTCGAAAAAAAATTTTTTATCAGCCATTAACTTTCCACTGAAACCGGTTTTGGTTCAACAGGTATAGGGTAATCAAACAGTCCTTGTGCCTTGATGGCTTCTTCCACTTTATGAGGAACAAAATTTTCCCAACCTGATTCACCTTTCTTTATCATAGCCAGTACATTATCTGAAATGATCTCCAGATTTTTTACGTT
>JAYSOP010000471.1:0-9716 GCA_043722905.1 Chryseolinea sp. | reverse complement strand
ATTTCCAGGTATTTTAACCGAAGGCAGACTTAACCAGTAGTGCACGTACGGGATATGCGTATCGACTGAAAATTCAAAATTACTAATGGGGAATTCGTTGAATTCATTTAAAAAATCGAGATCCATTAAATCAGACCTCGTCCAGTCAAAGTTGCAGTGGATGATCTTCGCGTAATAATTATCCCTTTGATCGCGCAAATCATCAAATTCGAGCATGAGGTTCCATTCCCCTAATTTTGTGACAGCGGGTTCTAAATAGGCCTGAGGATCATCATATGCGGGTCTTACCGCAATCGTTCGGATCTGCTTTTCATAGGCAAAATCAATGTATTTCAGCGCTTTAGGATTGCTGCCTGAATTCTGCGAACTTTGGGTGAGGGGGGTGCATCCCAAAAGGAAGCACATGAATATCAGTAGTTTACTTGTCATAACTTTAGCAAAAGTATAAAAGAGATTCCAACCTTCCTGAAAAATCGAGTGTCTAAATGAATGGAAAACGGCCGTACTAACTAATACATGCTCAAGGAACAAGAGCTCATTGACGGATGCCGCAGAGGTGAAAGAAACTTCCAGCAAGCGCTGTATGATCGTTATTGCCGAAAAATGATGGTTATATGCCTTCGATATTCCAAGTCGACGGGAGAGGCTGAAGATATTTTACAGGACGGGTTTGTTAAAGTGTTTCAGGCAATAAAATCTTTCCGCCAGGAAAGCAAAATTGAAACCTGGATTACCAGGATAATGGTAAATACTGCGCTGAATAGCCAACGTCAGAAATTGTATTTGTATCCCATGGTTGATGTTCAGGATATTGACCTTACTGATAATGAAGTGAGCGTTTCCGGAATGCATGTGGAACAACTTTTGGAAATGATACAGTCATTGCCGCAAGGCTGCCAGATAGTGTTCAATCTCTTCGCCATTGAAGGTTATAACCATAAAGAGATAGCCGGGTTGTTGGGCGTATCTGAAGGCACATCAAAGTCACAATATGCCAGGGCGAGGAGTTTGATGCAGGCAAGATTATTAAAGGAGTCATCATATTATGAAAAATATGGAGAGGGAAAAGTTTGAAGATTCGTGGAAGGAAATTTTTGAAAAGGCCGAAGTAAGTCCATCAGAAAATGTATGGACCAATATCGAGCTGGAGCTTGAAAAACAAAAAGGTGGCCAGCTAAAAAGACGTTTGATGTTTTATCAAATGCTGGCAGCGGCTTCCGTGGTTTTTGCCATGGCATTGGGAAGTATCGCTTTCTTTTATGGATTCCAGCATCAGTATTCAGGAAATAACATTTCCCTTCAAAATTCCACTGAATTAACACCATCAGCCAAAAATGATTTGAAGGCTCCCCTCGACCTTTCGCCAACCCCTTCCCCTTCGTCTGATGAAGCAATAGAGAGCAATCCGCTTGCCCAAACTTCCGTGACATCAGATATAATCACCCCAACAGACAAGCCAAAGTTTTCCAATGGTGTTAACCCGTCAATTTCCCGATCAGCGGTTACATCCAATGATAAAAACGATTTGTCAAACAGTGTATCCAATTTTACACCTGATCAATCATCAGGGGTTGCAGCATCATCTAAAGACCCTCGGTCTTTTCCAGAACTACCAATGGAAATTGATGATACAAATTTATCCGCCTTCTATCATCCTGAAAAGATTGAACTGGAAATACCTGCGATGAAAGAAGTTGATCCGGTGATGGCGATGCTTGCCAAATTGGAAATGCGAGAAAAGGAAGTTTCCGGAGAGAAAAATAAGAAAGAAGAAAAATCCGAAAGCTTGTGGACCTCTATAGGTTTCGCTGCGGGGTCATATAACACTGTGCGCTCAGGGGGTGGTACAACGACGCAAGCCTCCTCTGCGAGTACGATGCAGGCCTCCTCTCAGATCGCGGATCAGGAAGCCAATGCATCGGGATTTTCCTATTCTATGGGCGTTAATGTGGGCACCAGGCTGGCGGAACGCTGGGTGTTGCAGGGCGGCGTAAATTACCTTACCCAATCCTCAGACTACACATCGAGCAATGCCGTAGTTTCTCAGGATTTTCAGAGCTTCAAGCCAGCCTCTACCAATGAATTGGTCAAAGCCGAAAATCAGGGTGTAAATGATAAAATAATATATACCGCACCGTATAACATAAACAATAGCATGCGGTATCTGAGCATTCCTATGCAGGCAGGTTATTTATTAGTCAATAAAACTTTTGGATTCCAGTTAAATGCAGGCGTGGCCACTGATTTATTTCTGCAAAATACCGTAAAAGCTGATGGTGATAAGGTAGGTGGCAAGGTAGATAATACCACACAATCCAGCGGTTCGGATTCTCCCTACAGGTCTGTGAACCTCAGTGGTTTGTTTGGCACAGAATTCAGCTACCGTTTTGGCCCACATTACAGAGTTGCCTTGAATCCAGGTATACGGTATCCATTTAATACAATTTACAAATCCAATCTCGGTGTCCAGGCTAGTCCGTTTACATTTGATGTAGGACTTCGATTCAGGTACATATTTCATTAGCGTTACAACTTTTGCATACCCAAGCGTGTCTAAGCATTAAATACCCTAATGCCTATGGAAACGCTCGAAAACAGGCTGCAAAAAAGAATCCACATTTCTCTTTACGCCTTATTATTTCTCATCACATTATTGGGATTAAGTGTGTTGCTGGAGGGGTGTACCGATAAATGTGAAGTCACCACTGAGTATACTTATTTCGAACCCGTTTATACTACGGTAGAAGACATCCGTGCAAGTATTGATCTTGTAGCACCACAGGTTATTCATGCGGTCGGGAAAATCTATTTTAAGGATGGTATTATTTTCCTGAATGAACCCGGAGAAGGTATTCATATTATTAATAACCAAGACCCATCCAATCCTGTTTTCCTCAGTTTTTTAAAAATTCCCGGCAATACTGACCTTGCTATTAAAGGAAATACATTATATGCCGACAGCTATGTAGATCTGGTTGCTTTTGATGTCTCCGACGTCGCGAGTATCCATGAGGTCAACAGAGTGGAAGGCGTATTTAAAAACTATCAGGTTTACGATATGCAAATCGATGCCAATTGTTGCGTTATCACCAGTTGGGAAGAGAAGAAAAATGTTTACATCACGGATTCCGATTGCAATCCAGTACGAAGCTTCAATAATGCATGGGGCGTAAGGCCCTTTGAAAGTGGAATTGCTGTCAGTTCTGATATGAGTTTTAGTGCAAAGGCTGCTTTCACCCCGGGGACCGGCTCTGGCGCCGGGGTGGGCGGCTCTTTGGCCAAGTTTACTATAAACGGAGATTATCTTTATCTGTTGGACGGCGGTGATCTGCAAACCGTAAGCGTCGTCGAAGAACAAAATCCTGTGGAAAAAAGCAGGATGTTTCTTTCATGGGACATTGAAACCATCTTCCCATATAAAACGAATCTCTTTGTCGGATCAAGCAGTGGCATGCACATCCTGAATGTTATTGCTCCGGAGTCGCCGGTGAAACTAAGCACCTATGAGCACGTCAGGAGCTGTGATCCTGTTATAGTCGATGATGATTATGCATATGTCACCTTGCGGTCAGGAACACAATGTCTGGGATTCACCAATCAACTCGAAATAATCGATATCAAAAACCTATCCGCTCCCCAGTTACTTAAAACTTACCCTATGACAAATCCACATGGGCTGGGGATCGACAATAAAACACTTTTCATCTGTGATGGTAGCGATGGTCTAAAAACTTTTGATGCCACGGACATTTTGAAAATTGACCAAAATCTTTTGTCTCATTATAAAGACATCAATGCAATTGACGTAATCCCATTCAATAACATCCTGATGATGATAGGAGAAGACGGTATTCTGCAATTTGATTATTCAAACCCGAAAGACATCAAACTCTTAAGTAAGATTGCGATTTCACATGAAGAGTAGTTCACTCCGAATTATTTTGCTATTGCTTGTAGGTTCTTTATCCGCTTCTGCTCAGGCGGATAGTTTGGTTTCCAAAGCGATCTATTTTAATTCGGTGTATTCAGGCGCGTTACTTGCCAAAAAGGGGGATGGCACCTCCCTTAGCGTTTCCACTATCCATGGAATTCGAAAAAACCGACTTGCATCAGGTGTTGGCATTGGTTATGATGCATATCCTGATTGGAGAACGTTGCCGGTATTTGCCAGCGTAGGCTATGATTTATCCAAACCCGGGAAGAATGATCTTTTTATTCAAATCATGGCAGGATACGCGAAGGCATGGGTGCCGGAGACGGAGAATAGCGCGAATGTTTATGAAAGTAAGGGCGGCCGTATTATTCATCCTCTAATCGGGTACAGAATTAGCTCCAGCCAATTCAGTTTATACTTCACCGCCGGATATCAATGGCAAAGAATTTTATACGAAGAGAAGATCCGGGGATGGGATAATCCTACCAGCAAGGTAACCATTCAACGCGAAATTCAACGGATATCCCTTCAGATAGGATTCGGATTGCATTGACGAAGGTTTTGGAAAAGTAATCGGGGGGCGATGTTGAAATGACGTCTGGTTTCCCTATAAAAGACCCTGGTTTTTATTCAACGCATCTATTTTAGTTGCCACAACTTCCCACTGCTTATTGGCTTCATTGAGCTGTCCACTTACGACATTGAATTGTTGTTGAATCTGATGGAGTTTTCCAAAGTCAGAGAAATTTTCCGGCAGGGCCATCTCAGCCTCAGATTTTTCTTTATCGGCCTGCAGGATTTCTATCTGAGCTTCAATTTTTCGGAGTTCTTTTTCCAGATTTTTTAATTGCGCTTCCTGAGAAGGAGTTTTTGGAGCTATATCCTGTGTCTTCTTTTCTTGTTTTGGTTTCTTTTGTTCGGGAAGAACACCCGTACCATTCAAAAGATTTTTCTTTCTCCAGTATTCGTACTCGTCATACGACCCCGGATACTCTTTGATTTGTTTATCTTCAATGTACCAAATTTTATTGGCTACCTGGCTCACAAAATGGCGATTGTGTGACACGGCAACAAAGCTTCCTTTATATTGTTGCAACGCCTGAATGAGAATATTCTCCGAAATAAAATCCAGGTGATTGGTGGGCTCATCCAATAACAGAAAATTGGCTTCCGATATTAAGGTCTTGGCAAGCGCTACCCGTGATTTCTCGCCTCCGGATAACACTTTGATTTTCTTGAACTGATCGTCATCTGAAAAAAGGAAACAACCCAGAACATTCCTGAGTTCTTGTTCGGTTTTCCCTGATCCTGCCTGCTTCATTTCTTCGATGATCTCATTTTCTACATGAAGTGACTCCAACTGGTGTTGCGCATAGAAAGCCCGGATAACATTATAACCCATGATCCTTTCTCCCTCAATAGGCTCCTCTCCGGCAATAATTCTAAGCAAGGTTGATTTACCTTTGCCATTGGCACCGATGAGCGCGATTTTATCAGTGCGCTCAATAGCCACAGAAGTGTTTTTAAGGATCTCCAGAGGGCCATATGACTTCGATACGTTATTGAGGTTAATAATATATCGGCCTGGTTGCTGGTTAAATTTGAATCTGAAGTTAACGGCAGCGCTATCATCTACTACTTCTTCGATCTTATCCATCCGATCAAGAGCCTTCACCCTCGATTGTACCTGTCTGGCTTTTGTAGCCTTAGCCTTAAAACGCTCGATGAATCTTTCTGTCTGCTTTATTTTTTGCTGTTGGTTTTCGAAGGCATTCTGCTGTATTTCTTCACGCAATTCTTTTTCCTGAAGATAATATTCATAATTCCCCTCATAAGTGATAAGTTGTTGCTGGGTGACATCGACGGTTTTCGAAACAACATTATTAATAAAAGTTCTGTCGTGTGATACTACGATAACGGCGCCCTCGTAATTGCGAAGATAATTTTCTACCCATTCGATAGAAGGCAGGTCAAGGTGGTTGGTAGGCTCATCCAACATCAACAGGGAGGGTTTCTCCAACAATAATTTGGCAAGCATTACCCGCATTCGCCAGCCTCCCGAGAATTCCTTTAATGGTCTGTGGAGGTCTGCGGTAGAGAACCCAATACCTTCCAATACTTCTTCTGCCTTGGCCTGCATGGAGTACCCGTCAAGGTGTTCAAATTTCTCCTGGAGCCGGGTTAACTTGTCCACCAGGTCATCAGAGTATTCCGTTTCTAGTTTGTGGAGTATTCTTTCAATCTGACGCTGGGTGTCCACTGCATCTTTAAAGGCCTCCATGGCAACCGTGACGATAGCGTCATCTGTTTGATAAGAAAGCAGGTCCTGGTTTAAGAAACCTATTGTACAATCATTGCTTTTGCTGATCGCGCCGGCATCGGCTTTATAATCGCCGTTAATTAATTTCAATAAAGTTGATTTCCCTCTTCCATTTAGACCAATCAGGCCAATTTTGTCCTTTGGCTTAACAAACATATTGGCATTCTCGTACAGCGGGCGGCCGCCTATATAATAGGAAAGATTGGTAATAGAGATCATGATTTCATTTAATCCACTGCGATCGATATGGCCTAAACCCCCTAATTTCAGGTCAAACCGGTTTTTAATTCTAAAACAATCTGCAAAAATAATCACTAATGGGCTGACATCACAGTTTTTTCCTTTTTAACCGCTAAACAGAAATATGGACCAGGTTTGTTTGATCTTAATTTTGTTAAATTTTTGGGATTAAGCAGGAAAATGTAATTAATTACCAGAACCAAAATCAAAGATTATGAGAACTTCCAAAATATATTTTACCGCCATCCTGGTTTCATTACTTGCCTGTAATCAAGCCACAGACCAAAAGACGCAGGATGAGGATGCCACCCGGATTGACTCAAACAAAGAGGACAGAGGTGAGCCGGCATTATCCGATAAATCCAAATCATTGCCTCTGGATAAAATAAAGTTGCCAGCTGGTTTTGCAATAAGCGTTTTTGCCGAAGTAGATAATGCAAGGTCCCTTGCCATTAGTCCCGCGGGAATAATCTATGTGGGTAACCGGGATGGAGATAAAGTATATGCGGTACAGGATAAGGATGGCGACTTTAAGGCAGATAAAAAGTGGGTGATTGCTTCAGGACTAAACATGCCCAATGGTGTTGCCTTTAAGGATGGCAATTTATACGTGGCCGAGATGACCCGAATTCTAAAATTCAATGATATTGAAAAGAGATTGGACAATCCCGGGAAACCGGATGTGGTCGTCGATAATTACCCGGAACAGGATGGTCACGGCTGGAAGTATATCGCCTTTGGTCCTGACGGTAAATTATATGTTCCCGTCGGCGCACCCTGTAATATCTGTGATCCTGAAGAGGAGATCTATGCAACGATCACGAGAATAAATACCGACGGCACCGGGCGCGAGATTTATGCTGAGGGAGTTCGAAACACGGTAGGCTTCACCTGGCATCCCGACACAAAGGAATTATGGTTTACTGATAACGGAAGGGATATGCTCGGTGATAATGTACCCAACTGCGAGTTAAATTATGCACCGAAAGCTGGAATGCATTTTGGTTTTCCTTATTGTCATGAAGGCTCTGTTAAAGATCCAGAGTTTGGTAACAAGAGACCATGCAAGGATTTTGTACCACCCGTTCAGAAACTTGGAGCACATGTTGCGCCATTGGGTTTAAAATTTTATACAGGAAAAATGTTTCCCTCAGAGTATACGAATCAAATATTTGTCGCTCGCCATGGATCGTGGAATCGAACTAAAAAAAGTGGACATGACTTAAGTTTAGTGAACATTAAAAACAATAAATCAGAAGGGCAGAAAGTATTTGCCAGTGGATGGCTGGACGATGCAACTCAATCAGTGTGGGGAAGGCCTGTAGACGTGTTGATTCTGCCTGATGGGTCTATGTTAGTATCTGATGACACAGCGAATGTGATTTACCGAATTTCCTACCTCAGCAAATGAGTGGCTTTTTTATTGTTTGTGCTTAATACGCATCGCCAGGCGCTATCTTTGCCCAACGCGATGTAAAATTCAGGTAGCGAAGTTTAGGATCTCACAACCAGGATGATCCCTGACGCAATGGGGGTGAATGGAAAAAGTCTCCCGGTGACAAGATTTTTTTTTGGATGCAAATTTCACGAGGAAATTGAGTTGTTTAAGGGTTAATATATTTCTGCGTCGTACTTTGATATTAATACGATTCGTTTGATCGTATCCAGGCTGCCCTGCATGCTAAACTAAAATCGAAACCTGGAAGGCCATTATGTATCCCATCATATTTGAGTCAGGTGGATTTACATTTTATAGTTACGGTTTTCTCATATCCCTGGGCATTTTAGCGGGTGTGACTTATATGACCATTGAGGGAAAACGGGCGGTAGGCCTTTCGTTTGACCAGGCAAACGCATTGTTCTTATGTATTTTTTTTGCCGCCTTTGTGGGAGGGAAGTTATTTCTGTTTTTCGAAGACCCTTCCGGATTTGCAGCACGGCCAGCGGACCTCTTTACCGGCAGCGGATTTGTGTTTTATGGTTCATTTTTACTCAGTGTACCTACTATGCTTTGGTTTTTCCGCAGGCATAATTTGCCAACTTATAAAATGCTGGATGTGATGGCAATTACCACTTGTCTTGTTCATATGTTTGGACGGATAGGCTGTTTTCTCGCGGGTTGTTGTTATGGGAAACCTACCGATGCAAAATGGGGCTTGACTTTTACCGATGCATCTTGTCATGCAAGTCCCCTCAACACCCCCCTCATCCCGACCCAGTTATTGGAAGCCTTTTATATTTTGCTGGTGATGATATTTCTTTTGTTTCTTAAGGGGCGGCGGAAGTTTAACGGTCAGCTGTTCCTGACATACCTGATATTATATGCAATCGGCCGGTTTGTGATGGAGTATTTCAGAGGGGATGTTGTCAGAGGGTTTTTGATAAATGATGTTGTATCCCATTCTCAATTCATAGCCTTGTGCGTCTTTATAGTTGCGATCATTGTTTATACCCAATGGTCCAAAAAGGTTATTACTCCTTAACAGCACAATTAAATTCGTACCCTCTAGCAACGAGCTGGTTACTGACTTTCCAGTTCTCTGACCCAAATGTTCCGGAAGCTTGTAGGATTACCGTGATCTTGTAAGCTAATCGATCCTTTTTCATGAGCGACTATTTTCGGCTTTCCGATGTATTCGGTCGTACCCCGTATTTCTGTATTGTGATGGATAAGCACGCCATTGTGGACGACGGTGATGTGCCCGGCAGTTTTCAGCGTACCATCCGTATTAAACTTTGGTGATATGAAGACCACATCGTACGTCTGCCACTCTCCTGGACTCTTGCTGGCATTAACCAGAGGCATTGATTGTTTATAAATAGATCCTGCCTGCCCATTGGAGTACGTCCTGTTATTATAGGAATCGAGGACCTGCAATTCATATTTTTCGCTTAAAAAAATACCACTATTACCACGGCCCTGACCGTCACCCACTACTTTGCCAGGAGTTCTCCATTCAATATGTAATTGAATGTCTTCAAAAGTTTGTTTTGTTTTTAAATCACCGCCACCTTTTGATACCGTCATCGCTCCATCAGCAATTGTCCATTGAGGAGTTTTTCCATCCTTTCCAACCCATTTACTCAAATCTTTTCCATCGAATAAAATGATGGCATCCGATGGGGGATTTGACGGGGCATTACCAGGGGTCACCACTTTTGGTTCCGGTTCCCATACTTCGGTTTCTTTGGGATCTGGTTGGTTTTGTGAAAAACCTGTGC
>JAYSOP010000470.1:0-5766 GCA_043722905.1 Chryseolinea sp. | reverse complement strand
TGAAGGGAGGGAATGGGTCTTGTGAAACTTCGCGCAGAGGAGCAAAGTAAGTTCCTCCATCTCAAGCTAGAGCGTCCTGATTCTTGCTTTTTGTAGGGTCGACATTATTAAATTTATTAAATCCATCCCAAATGTTTGGTTTCACCACTTACTACTTGCCCCGCCACCACCAGAGCTCCCTCCACCCCAGCTTCCTCCGCTGGAACTGCTACTACTCGTGGTACTGCGTGTGAGTTGCGCGATGGTATAAGTTGATTTATTCTGATACCCGCAATGTTGACAGGAATGAAGTTCTTCACCCGACCCACTGGAGGCATAAGAAGCATTCACGATGGTGTGTTTACTGACAGAACAATAGGCAATGGTTTTGCACTTTGGACAAGGTTCATATTTGGAATGTCGGTTAAGGTAAAACCAGAATTCGACCGATTCGCAAGATTTACATTTCCAGACATCATAATCTACTGCCCGAAGTTTTTCCTCTGTCTGCTGGCCCTCGGTAAGATATTCATCTTCTGTTTTTTCGTTTAACTTAACCAGGGCACCCTGGCACAGTTTGCAATTTCTTGGATGGTTGCGATAGATTTTCTTACGGGCGAGGTGGTAGAAGAAATAAAACACAAAAGGAAGTGGAAATAATACGGCCATGAAAAACCAGTCCCATTGTTGTTTCCGGAGAAACTCAACGATCTCGTAATAGTCGTGGATCAGTAGAAACCGATTGATCACTTTTTTAATCCGCCATAGACGGTGAAAGACGGTTAGCAGGTAATAAAAATAAAGTGACGCGAAACACAAACCTGAAGAATTTTCTACCGGACTAATCCCAATGATCGCAATGATGAGTAATGGTATACCAACAAACTCCAGTAGCCATGCCCAACGACTCATGCGCATTTCCGGGTAAGGCGTGTGTTCCGGTTTTTTGGAATCTGCAAACCTACCTTTGCTGGCTTTTACAATGAATAGGATAAGCAATACAGGAGAAACAAATACTGAAAGGAAAATAACGAAGGCAAGCCAGTCACTTATCTCGTTTTCCTCGGGTTGGCTCAGTTCCTGAGAATAAGTGGGGTCAACAAGAATTTTTTCTACTTGGCGCAGACCTGCCAGCATACCGGCGTTGTAATTTCCATTCTTAAATTCCGGAAGCATGTAATCGCGCTGAATGCGTTTGCATACTACATCCGGTAAGACTCCCTCCACCCCATCACCGGTATGAAAACGGATGGTGTGTTGGTCATTTACCAGCAAAACCAGCAAGCCATTGTCATTTTCTTTATTTCCAATGCCCCAGGTGATAAAAAGATTTTGAGCAAATTCAAAAACATCACTATCGCCAATTGACTCTACCACTACGACAGCAACCTGTACGGAGGTTTTTATTTCGAGGGATTTAAGCAACGTGTCAATTTCTGTTACCGTACCTCCGTCCAGAATATTATCCGGATTAGAAACAAAACTTCCGTTAATTAATTTTTGATTTGGAATTGACTCTACTGTTGACTGGGCATTCAGGCGAGTGGCAACAAGGAGTATGATGAAAAGATGCCGGTATCGCATAGTTATTATTAAGGTAAACTTACCATTCCTAAACAAAAATAATAAAGGGCATCAAGAAAGCGTCAAATGATTTCAGCGTTTGCGTTGTATCATGATCCATGATTCACTCAATTCGGCCATAAGCGCTTTCATCTAACCAAAGCATTCTTGCTCCCTTCACACAAGAAAAGAAGGCATTGAAGGTTCTGGGTTTGCCCTCCATATCTGAAAACATTACCGTCCAGTTATCAGGCAATGAAAAATTACCGCTTGATTTTACACTTTGAAACTTAATATTGCCTACCTGGCCACTCGCAACCCCCAGACTCCATTTGTAGGTATTTCCTGGTCCGAATTCGAATCTTTCATTAGACGCGTGCGTGTCCATACCTGCGTCGGCTCCGGTGTAAGCATTGACATACTGCAGGGCCCCGCTAAAATCATTTGTCCATATGCCATTGAGGTCAGAGGAAGCCACAGCAAACTTGTTGTATGTGGCCATCCCTTCCATTTTCTCCCACCCGGATGTTGACTGATGATAAGGACCAAATTCCTGCTCAAAGGAATTTTTATCAGGCGTTATAAATTCCAGGTACTTCCCGCTGCCGTTGGAATAATTCATTTTAAATAATACTACATGAACCGTTTTACCGGTTGTTTTTTCTACTGCATCGGCTTCCGCAAACTCAATACTTTGCCAGCCACTGATGGGTTTGAATTCCAAATTACTGGTTGCACTGTATTTTACCGCAACCAGGATATTCCAGGCATTTTTTAAACCATCCAGTAAAACTGAATTATAGTCATCAGCTTTTTTATTTGGATAGTGAATTAAAACCGTTGCGTTGCCTTTCCTGACCTGCACCCAGTCTTCATGCACTGTGCTTGTCCATCCATCGTCAAAGTTGGTAGTGGAAAATTGAAAGCCAGTTGTGCCAACAGGATTTACGACGACTTCTGCAGGTGGTTGAACCATCTTATCACCGGGTAATTCAATCGCTGTATTGGTGGTCGAGATCGGCTTAAAGTACCACGCGTTACTAAAAGTCGTATTACTGCTGAAAGTTCCATCCCGTTGGGTTTCTTTATCCGTCTGCAATACAAGATTCCATTCCTCTATACCTGAGAAATAGTGTTTTGTAAATTGATAGGTTACTTTTTCCGGTGTCCTGTTTTGTGTTGTTAAAAGGTTGCCCCATTTATCCGTACCGTCTTTTTTACTCCACGCTTCGGTCACACTTT
The DNA here is from genome assembly GCA_043722905.1 of Chryseolinea sp. Classification (GTDB taxonomy): domain Bacteria; phylum Bacteroidota; class Bacteroidia; order Cytophagales; family Cyclobacteriaceae; genus Chryseosolibacter. The sequence goes on along the minus strand of JAYSOP010000470.1, from coordinate 2,982 downwards.
TTTGTGGATTGACAGTAAGGTTATTTTTACTGACCTGATAGGTACCGTCTTCTTTCACCAGAAGAATTTTATCAAAGGTCATCGCGAAGGTTTTTGAAAAATAACTGTAGGTACCGTCGGGGTTGAAAGTGTATTGGTCTTTTTGATATCCGCCATTGGCAAGAGAATAGGGTCGCTTATAATCGTCGTACTTCTGATTGGGGCTTGCACTTTTTCCCCATGAGCCAACAATAGAAGAAGTGTGTTCAGCATCCGTAGCGGGTTGAGTAGTCGCTTCCAGCTTTTTTAGATCAACGGATTCCAGAAATTTTTCAATATCCGGTTGATAATCTTCTGTGTTGGTAAGGATGACAATACTCATGCACTTGCCGTAGCCGCTCATGGTCACCAACATGGCCACAGATTGTGCCCCGCTGAATTCGAAAGGTGCGGCACCTCCCTGTGCGTCCCATCCATTTTCAGAGGCGGAAGGCACCAGTTTGGGTATTGCAGTTGGTTTGTAGGTTTTTACAATCAGTTCTTGCCATTCGCTCTCAAAATCAGCCTGCAGGTTTCCTTTGCTGCCTGTGCTTTTATAAATACCAATCTGACAATAGGTGCCTGTTTGATTGTTGGTGATAGCGTAGCTGATGACGTCATTGGTGTTGCTGGTTTTCTTCCAGCCCTTCGGAGTAGTATAGGTAGCCAGGTCAAAGGTTTCCTTTTGTTGTGCAAACGATGAACATGCAAAGAGGAGCAAAAAAAACGATACTGCTGTTTTCATACCTTTCAATTAATCTTTGTGATTATGATATTGCTCAGATAGTATTTTTCGTTTCCACCATCGCTTCGGTTATGTCAAAGGATAATGCGTTAAACATATCAGCGAGAATACATTTACTGTATTCAACACAATCATTTTTTTATCAATTAATAATGGCAGCGCTTCGCCGCTTTTTTTTGATATTAGCATCGATACGGTTTATCTTGTATGAACAAGGCCTTTAATTTACAAACTTCTATGAAAACTTAGATTCCGGCCAAAACCCCTGTGCCTCCCACAGATCCATTTCCACTAATTAAACTTACCTGTCCTTTTATACCAGCTTCAATTTGCAAATCATTGATGACGGTCCCTTCGCTAATAATATCGGTACCCACGCTGACACCGGCCGCGCCCTTTACTATAACATCTTTGAGTCCGGTGCGGTCAAACTCCAAAGCCATTGATCCACCTACCGAAGCTTCAGCCTTTATGGGTCCTCGATTTGCGGATCCTACACTTGCCCCTGCACCCACTTCAACAGAACATGTCATAAACTGATCACCAAATGTCTCTTTGTCCATGTCCTGTTTTAATCCAAGTTTAACAAATTTTAAATCCAGTTCTGTGGTCATCCGGCTGCAGTCAGTTCTGATGGTGCCCACCGGCGTGGTAAGCTGACTATGGTAAAGACAATGCACATCGTCAAAAGCTGAGAGTTTAAAAGGCTTCGCCACGAGTGCGGCTGGTGGTTGGCACCACGTGCTTCTATTCTGAAACATGACTTTCTGCACAGAAATTGATGTGAGCCATGTGATTTTTGCACTTACTTTGGCCCTTTCGAAATCCTCCGGCCATACCGTGTATTGGTAATAATATACTTCATCATTGATTTTTCTTTTTAAGAAACTCAGGTAATCGGCAAAAGCCTGTTGCAAGATCGAATTGGATGAACTAAGAAAAACATTTTTCGCACCATTCTCCTCCTCACATGCAGCGGCAAAGGGATTAGATTTTCCTTCTCCGAACTCGTCTTCATATTTCTTTTGGAGCACTTCAAGTCGTGCTGAAAGCTTGTCCTCTAAATTAGATACCTGAAGAGAAACGTTTTGGAGGGCTTCTCCTTTCTTTTCAAAGGAAACTGCCATGTGGCCATCTTTCCCCTCAATCAGATATTGTAGTTTTATAATGGCTTTAGGAGCAAAGGAAGGTACCGCATCAACCCACTGTCCTTTTTGACTCGCCTGCATTAAGTGTTGCATGCGTTTCTGGTGTGCGACAATCATTGCCGTCTCCAGCTTTTCCTCTTGAATTCTTAGTGCAGCAATTTCTTGATGGCATTTTTCTTTGAAGGCATCCCACTCCTTCTCCAACACGCTGCTTTCGTTTACGTTTTTAGGATAATCTGGCCAGCCAAATTTATCCAATGCCAGCGCATCCTGAGGCATCGGACGATCCCAGGTCAGGTCGTCGCCTTTTAATTTGTGGCCTAATTGGTTGAGACGATTTTCTTTTTCCTGACTGTAGGATTTTTTTATGCTGCGCTTGACTGCCTCAATCGCCGCAGCCTTATGGTCTTTGCTTTCTTCAATAAATGATTTAGTATAATTGGCTTGGGGATGGTAAGCATACATGCGAATAGTACTGTCTAAATAAGTGTCTGCTTTATCGATATCACCCAGACCAAACCAGGCCTGACCAATGTTATTAAGTACTGTGCTGTTTTTAGGAAAGCGTTTGTTGACGTAGTGCAATAGGGGAAGGGATAATTGTTCACCTCCGCTCATCGATAACATGGAGGCGTAATTGTTCACGTTATCTGTATTGGTCGGATTTTCAATGCATACTTTACCCGCTACATACAGCGCAAGTTCCGGCTTACCCATCATCCAAAGGCCGAGGGCGGTGTTGCCTGTCGCAATAACAGAATTATACGTGGTCTTCATTAATTTATAGATTTCTTCGCCTTTTGTTTTGGATGCCGGATTTAATTTCGGCAATACTTTGGCATGCGCCCCGGATAAGAATGAAGGTAGCGTAGCATTTGTTAAAAGTGTATTAGAGATGCCCGCAATCCTGGCAACGTCTTTTTTAGGAATAATTCTGTTTTCATTTTCGTAAGCCTCCTTCAATTGGGCATCGGTTACCTTGGGCATATTACCAAACGAAGGCATTTTAATTCCCATGCTATCCATCATACGCTTCTCTTCCGGGTCGAGGTTATCCATCTCCTTCTGTGC
>JAYSOP010000469.1:0-2792 GCA_043722905.1 Chryseolinea sp. | reverse complement strand
CCAATCACATAATCAAAGTTTCGGTTGCAATAGGTGAGGACATGGATGATCATGGCAGTGATGGTGGTTTTGCCATGACTCCCGGCGATCACAATGCGCTGTTTATCTTTTGATTGCTCAAAAATATAATCGGGGAAGGATAAGATCTTTAAGTCAAGTTCCTGTGCGTGAAGTAACTCTGGGTTGTCTTTGGCCGCGTGCATCCCCAGTATGACGATGTCAGTGCCCTTGTCCAATTTTCCCGGATGCCATCCTTCTTTTTCCGGAAGTATGCCATATTTGGCCAAAGCAGCGCGCGAAGGTTCAAATATCTCATCATCTGAGCCAGTGACTTCATGGCCAGCTTGTTTTAAGGCAATGGCAAGGTTGTGCATAACGCTCCCGCCAATGGCGATAAAATGTATCCGCTGATGTAACTGCTGCATGGATAATAAATTCCGGCTAAAGTAAAAGAAAATGTTCGGGCTTTAAAAATGGGGCGTGATTCCGGATTTTATACAAATTATTTCCGACATCAGTTGTCACGTACTTTTCGTTTATTCACAACTTATGCACAAGTAGTTAACAAGCACTATTGTGGAAAAATGAAGGAACTATAAATGTACGTTTGACGAATCAAATGAAAAACGTACAACAACCACTGTATGGAGCAAGGAAGATCAATGTCCCTGAGGTTAAGCGGTAAGTCTAATAAATTAGTTCCGAGAGACATTTCGGAAAGTTTAGGTAAGCTGCCACCTCAGGCGCTTGATCTGGAAGAGGCCGTACTCGGCGCCCTCATGCTGGAAAAAAACGCTTTGAATGCGGTTGTGGAATTTTTAAAGCCTGATCATTTTTATTCCGATGCCCACAAGGAGATTTATCAGGCAATTATTGATCTCTTTAAAGCATCAGAGCCCGTGGATATGCGCACGGTAGTTAATCAGTTGCGAAAGAATGCCAAGCTTGAACTGATAGGAGGAGCCTATATAATAGCAGAGCTTACAGCTAAAGTCAGTTCCGCAGCCAATATTGAATATCACGCGCGTGTAGTTATCGAGATGGCGATTAAACGGGAGCTCATTCATATTGCGTCCCAGATCCAGCATGACGCCTATGAAGATACCACCGATGTTTTTGAGCTGCTCGACAAAACCGAACAATCCGTTTTTCAAATATCTGATTCCAACCTCCGCAAGAATTACGATAACATGCGTAATCTCATGGCCCGGGCGATTCAGGAACTCCAGCTTTTGAAAGATCACAAAGATGGTTTGACAGGTGTGCCGAGCGGGTTCACCTCCCTGGACCGAATGACCTCCGGATGGCAAAAATCAGATCTTGTCATTATTGCGGCGAGACCGGGTATGGGTAAGACTGCTTTTGTGGTTTCTGCGATGCGAAATGCTGCCGTGGACTTCAAAATTCCTGTAGCTATTTTTTCATTGGAGATGGCTAGTGTTCAATTGGTTAACCGGATGATTTCCGCAGAAGCAGAGCTTGAAGGGGATAAGATCAGGAAGGGAAATCTTGCTGATCATGAATGGACGCAACTGGTTCATAAAACAAGCAGGCTCTCTTCCGCACCAATATTTATCGATGACACCCCCGCGCTTTCTATTCTTGAGTTGCGTGCCAAGTGCAGGAGACTCAAGGCAGAGCACAATGTTCAGTTGATCATCATCGATTATTTACAATTGATGCGCGGCGAACAGGCAGGAAACCGTGAACAGGAGATAGCTTCCATTTCGCGCGCATTAAAAGGGATTGCGAAAGAACTCACAGTACCTGTCGTTGCACTATCACAGTTAAGTCGTGGTGTTGAAACACGGGGAGGAGATAAACGACCTCAATTATCTGACCTTCGCGAGTCTGGCTCTATCGAGCAGGACGCTGACATTGTAATGTTTTTATACCGTCCGGAATATTATAAAATTACGGTTGATGAAGAAGGTATGCCCACCCAGGGTATGGGTGAAGTAATCATTGCAAAACACAGAAACGGATCTACAGGCACCGCCAAACTTAAATTCATTGGTAAGTTCACAAAGTTTGCAGACTTTGACGCACCCACCTCTCATGACAATCCATTCTCCGGAATGATCACGCGTGAAAGCAGACTGAATACCTTTAACAAGCTGGACGAACCTCCATTGCCTCCCTTGAGGAATGATGATGAAACTCCCTTTTAAATAACTTGACATCCCGATAGGATCAGGAGCATCATGTGCCGAAGTTGATAACCTGAATTTACGCAAATGCTAAATCTCAGCGTGCTTCAGATCAATTCCGTGAATTAATAGATCCCCAATCAAACGGGTGACACAAGTTAATGTCTAGAACATCAATTCATCATAAGCCGACCTGAGTTCGCGTTGGGCTTTGGTATCATTAAGTTTCGCGGCCAATGAAATCCCGTTTTCATAAACTGTTTTGGCATTTCCTGTTTCCCCGAAATCCACATAAAGTTTTGCGGCGTGGTAGTAAGTGGGTAGATATGCGGGATGGATTTTAAGAAGCTTTTGAAAAAGGTCACGTGAGGTGGATGGGTCATGCTTTAAATATTCCAGGGCCAACGCGTAGAGGTTGAACGGGTCGCCCGGGTCATCATCATAGAAATCATGCAGTAGTTTGAGTCTGTCCGTTGCCATTATAAAGAGAAGAAGATACATTTACTCAGGTAAAATGATGCCAAATGGTAAAATTTTCCGCGATTAGGCTGTGGACTTTTAGATTTTTGTATCTTGAGCCCTGTTTAAAAATACTCCCCATTGAACTCATTGATTTAGAACGAGATGAAGATATTAGTTTGC
>JAYSOP010000468.1:0-6195 GCA_043722905.1 Chryseolinea sp. | reverse complement strand
GAGGCCTCAACGGTGCTTGAGTATCATTTCATGAATTGGCGGGATGACAAACACATCTTGAGATATACACCCTATCTCTTTGGAGGCCTCGGTATTTTTGGCATTTCCGGAACCCAAAATAAACCGTCTCAATACAGCAATGTGCAAGCAGCAATACCTTTTGGTTTGGGGATCAAATACATTGTAAATCCAAAGTGGTATATAGCACTTGAACTTGGCGCAAGAAAAACTTTCTTTGATTATCTTGATAATGTATCGGCCGGAACCAACCAGCTGGTTAAGAATTATCAATATGGAAATCGCTATGACAATGACAGCTATTATTTTCTGGGTATAAGTATTACCCGGACTTTTTATGAAATTCCCTGCCCCACCAATCCATATAAATAATCAGCTTTTTTAATTGAATAAGAGGTATCTGTCAATTACCACATTTACCTTAAGCTTTTTTGTCTAATTTTGCCACCCCGTGGGATCATTTAAGGAAAATATTGACGCTAACAATTTACCAAAACACATTGCTGTTATCATGGACGGTAATGGAAGGTGGGCAAAAAAGAAAGGAGCCAGAAGAATTTTTGGTCATCGAAATGCTGTTCAGGCTGTTCGCGATATAACAGAGTGTGCAGCCGAACTAGGAATTAAGTATCTAACCTTATATGCCTTTTCAACTGAAAATTGGAGCAGACCCAAGGAAGAAGTTGAGGGCCTCATGGAGTTATTAGTCAACACGCTGAAGCAGGAAATTGGCACCCTAATGGAAAATCATGTAAAGCTGAAAACCATTGGCGACACTTTGCATTTACCTGGAAATTGTCAAAAGAATCTAGATTGGGCCATGAATGAGACCAAAAATAACAATGGTCTTACGCTTATCCTTGCGTTGAGTTATAGTGGCCGATGGGAGATCCTTGAGGCAGTGAAGCAAATGATTACCGATGCAAGGGCCGGGAAACTTGAAATTTCCGGAATTAATGAAGCCACCTTTAGCAACTATTTGACCACTTCCGGCATCCCAGATCCGGAGCTTTTAATCAGAACCAGTGGGGAACTGCGCCTGAGCAATTTTTTACTTTGGCAGGTTGCCTATACAGAGTTGTTTATTACACCTACACTCTGGCCGGATTTCAGAAAAGAACATTTATATGAGGCTATCTGGTCCTATCAGCAACGAGAACGAAGGTTTGGAAAAACAAGTGAACAATTGAATCCGGTGAGTTAATGAAAAGATTTTTAGTTATAATCCTGCTTTTAAGTGCGGCTTTCGATACATGGGCACAATTCCGAAGAAACCGAGAGCGCGAAACTCAGCCTGTTCAGGAAGGAAATCTCAATTACGCAAACCCGATTGAATACACGATCGCAGGTATTGAGGTTTCGGGCATAAACGTTCTCGACAAGAACGCCATGATTTCAATTTCCGGATTAAAAGTTGGTGATAAAATCAAGATCCCAGGTGATGCCATTGCGGGTGCTATCCGGAAAATCTGGAAATATGGACTGGTCGGTGATATCACTATCCAGGTTGACAGAATTGAAGGATCAAACATTTATCTGATCATTGAACTGACGGAGCGTTCCCGTTTGACCGCCTTTTATTTTACGGGCATTTCAAAAACTCAGGAATCAGGATTAAAAGAAGACCTTAACCTGATCCGGGGAAAGATTGTAAACGATGCCATGGTGCGCAATACAGAGCTTGCGGTGAAGAAGTATTTTGTAAAAAAAGGTTTTTTAAATACTGAGGTTAAAGTTGTTGAGGAACTTGACACGGTCAACAGCGATGGTATAAAATTACGAATCAACGTCAATCCGAAGTCGAAGGTTAAGATTAATAAAATTTCTTTTCACGGCAACGACCATGTATCGGATGCCTCGCTGAAGCGGAAACTGAAAAAAACGAAAGAACGCCCGCGTTTTGTTTTACACAGAACTCTATTGCAAACCCTTTTCGAACCTAAAAAGTACCTGGGCAAACCCTATGATGTCAGCTGGAAGGAAGTGAAGGAATTCATGAACGACAATATTAAACTTAATGTTTTTGCGAGTTCAAAATTCATCCGGGCAGAATATGACGAAGATAAGCAAAGGATGGTGGACTATTTTAACTCAAAGGGGTTTCGCGATGCGGAAATTGTAACGGATTCCATTTATAGTTTTAATCAGAAGTCCATTAACATTGATTTCAAAATATACGAAGGTCCTAAATATTATTTTCGGAATATCATCTGGGCGGGCAACTACATCTATACAAATAATCAGCTGAACGCCGTTTTGGCCATTAGCAAAGGCGATGTCTATAATAAAGAACTCATTCAGAAAAAACTCTCTTTTAATCCTAAAGGCCTTGACATAAGTGGACTTTATATGGATGATGGATATTTATTCTTTCGCATCAATCCTGTTGAAGTGGCTGTTGCAGGTGATTCCATAGATGTTGAAATGCGTATTTCCGAAGGCGAACAGGCAACAATCAATGAAGTTAGCATCAGCGGTAACGAACGCACCAGTGACCACGTAATCCGCCGGGAACTGATTACTATCCCCGGTCAAAAATTCAGAAGATCAGACATCATTCGTACGCAACAAAGTCTTTCACAGTTGGGCTATTTCGCTCCTGAAAAAGTTACCCCAAACCTCGAGCCTAATCCGGCCGATGGAACTGTGGATATAAACTGGCAGGTGGAAGAACAATCCAATGATCAGATAGAGTTATCGGGCGGATGGGGAGGTTATTACGGTTTCGTCGGAACGCTTGGGTTAACTTTTAACAATTTCTCTCTGCGAAACATTCCAAATATAAAAAACTGGAAACCACTTCCCGTTGGAGATGGTCAACGTTTACAACTACGTGTCCAGGCCAATGGTCGTCAATACCAAAGTTATAGTTTCTCCTTTACCGAACCGTGGCTTGGCGGACGTAAGCCTCATTCCCTAACGGTAAGCTTAAATAGTTCTGTGCAGCGTTCAATTTTTGGATATGGAAGACCTGATCCCGATGCAGCGGCACCAACACTTAAAGTAAACAGCCTCACCGTTGGTTTAGGAAGACGCCTTGAGTGGCCCGACAATTATTTTACCCTTACAAATTCTGTTTCACTTCTCAAGTATACGCTTGAAAATTGGTTTTCAGGAGGACTTGGGTTTACCGATGGTGATGCTAACAGCTTTACATTTAATACTACTTTATCCAGAAGAAGTGTAAATGAAATTATGTACCCGTCGCAGGGCTCAGAAATATCGCTGAGTTTAACTTTAACACCTCCCCATTCTTTATGGAGAGACCTGGATTATGCCACGGCGGCCAATGCCGATAAATTTAAATGGATCGAATTTCATAAGTGGATGTTTGACGCCAAATACTATCTTCCTTTAGATAGCAAGAAGAAGCTTGTAATTGAAGCCAAGGCGCATTTTGGATTTATAGGATCCTACACTGGAAAAGCAGGTGTTGGCCCGTTCGAACGTTTTTTCCTCGGCGGGGACGGCCTGGCCGGCGGATTTAATTCGTTCTTACTTGGTCAGGAAATCATCGGGCTAAGGGGCTATGAAAATAACAAAATTACCCCTCCATTATACAATCGCTACGGAAGTGTCAATACCGGAAATACTGTTCAGGGAGGCATTGTATACGATAAATTAAGTTTAGAATTGCGGTATCCTGTAACCACGGGCAGCGCGGCAACAATCTACGGTTTTGCCTTTACTGAGGCAGGGAACAACTGGAATAATTATGAGGACTTTAATCCGTTTAACTTATATAAATCGGCCGGTTTCGGAGCCCGCATCTTCATGCCTGCCTTCGGACTGATTGGATTGAACTGGGCGTATGGTTTCGATAAAATCCCGTACGCAACAGATCGCAGTGGCTCTCAGTTTCACTTTACTATAGGCCAGCAAATCAGATAGTTATGCGGGTTTACTTAATTACATTTTTTTTTCTCATTTTCGGCCTGAATTTTGTCAATGCTCAGCGGTTCGGGTACATTGACACCGATTTTATACTGAATAAAATGCCCGATTATAAAACGGCACAGGACGAAATCAATCAGTTATCCCAGGCGTGGGAAAAGGAAGTGCAGGACATGGATAAGGAAATCAGAGCCATGTACAGCGCGCTTCAGGCAGAACAAGTATTGCTGACTGAAGAAATGAAAAAAGAGAGAACTGCTTCCATCCAGAAGAAAGAAGTAGAGCTTAAGGAATATCAGAAAAAAGTCTTTGGATTCGGGGGATTGTTCTTTCTGAAAAAACAAGAACTTATTAAACCCATTCAGGACAAAGTCTGGGATGCGGTTGATAAAGTGGCCAAACAAAATAACCTGGCCATCGTTTTTGATAAAGCCGGCGAATTGGTAATGATTTATACTGATCCAAGGTTTGATTATACAGATTTTGTGCTCGATGAACTGGGTCTCGGCGACCCTAACGATAAGATTAAAAACTAAATTGAATAAATTCCAATGAGAAAACTTGTTTTACTATTTGTGCTTGCCCTCGGAATCATAACCACTCAGGCTCAAACTCCAACTGCAGCAACCAAAGTTGGTTCTGCTGATGTTGATTATATTTTCAATCAAATGCCAGAGGCAAAACAGATTGACACTGAATTAAAATCAACAGAATCCCAGCTTAAGAATCAAATAACCACGAAAACACAGGAATTTCAGAAAAAATTAGCCGACTATCAGGCCAACTTAAATACGATGCTGGATGCGGTCAGGGTTAATACAGAACGCGAACTGACACAACTTCAGGAAAACCTTCAGAAACTTCAGCAGGATGCCCAAACGACAATCCAGAACAAGCAGACCACGATGATGGAACCTGTTTACAAAAAAGTCGGAAAAGCCATTGAAGAGGTGGCCAAAGAAAACGGATATACGTTTATTCTTACTCAGCAAATCGGTGGTCTTGATGTCATCCTTTACGGCGACGATAGTATGGACATCTCCGACCTGGTTCTAAAAAAATTAGGCGTTACACCGAAGCCTGTTACGCCGGCTGCACAGACGACTCCTCCGAAAAAATAGAGGAATAGAATATTAAGCCTTCCTGAAAACAGGAAGGCTTTTTTTTTATTTACCGTTTTGTTAGCCTCCCGTTCTATTACTTTAGTTTATCAAGCTTGAGAAAATGATCTTCCCACCCATACTGAAAGCAAGTGACCGTGTAGGGATTGTCGCCCCTGCAAGAAAAATTTTTAAGGATCAGCTTGAAGCTTCGGTGTATATCCTTAGCTCATGGGGTTTACAACCGAGGCTGGCAAAAAATATATTTTCGGCAAAACATTCCTATCTGGCAGGCACGGATGACGAACGCCGCGCGGATTTCCAGGAGATGATCGATGACCCGGAAGTGAAAGCTATCTTCTGCGCCAGGGGTGGATATGGTAGTACCCGAATCGTAGATGATCTGGATTTTTCAAAATTCAAAAGCAATCCCAAATGGATCATAGGCTTCAGCGATATTACCGCCCTTCACCTTCGTTTAATAACCATCGAGTGTGCAAGCATTCATGGCACGATGCCTATATTCTTCAGCAAAGATGAATCGGCAAGTTCTATTGAAAGTCTACAAAAAATATTATTCTCAAACTCTTGCGAAATTCAGTGTACACCGAATGCAGCCAATCGAATAGGCCACGGGTCCGGAGAGGTGATCGGGGGAAATCTTTCTCTGATTTTAGATGCTTTGAAAACATCATCAGAGCCTGATACCAACGACAAAATTCTGGTGGTGGAGGAGGTGGATGAATACTTTTACAAACTTGACAGAATGTTTACACAACTTCGCAGAACTGGAAAACTGAAAAACCTGGCTGGGTTGTTGATCGGCCATATGACAGACATTAAGAATTCTGAACTGGCTTTTGGTGAAGACGTGGCCCAAATTGTTATGCACGCTGTTCGCGATTACCATTACCCGGTTGCGTTTTCATTTCCTACCGGACATCAGAATCCAAACTTTGCCTGGATCCATGGTGGCAATGCGCTTCTTGATGTTACTGTTGATCATGTAAATGTTTCTTATCCGAACATATATTCCAAAAGAGAATAAGCACCCAATAGAATCAGGATTATACCAGGCGTTTTCTGGAAAATGGCGTTTGTTTGAAAATGAGAGACCACCATTTTTGCCAGATAAGCTAGGAGCATAAACAAGGCTACCGTTCCCGTAGAAACGCCCAATAAA
>JAYSOP010000467.1:0-2543 GCA_043722905.1 Chryseolinea sp. | reverse complement strand
CTCCTTCATTTGCGCAAGATTATTCTCCATTAACTTTTGAATTAGTCTGAATTTTAAACGCAATACATTTGTGTACGCAACGTTTTGTATGATCTCTTTTTCCTGGGGTATGTGAATATGGAACTTTTCACTCCAGTACTTACTGGTTTCATAGCGCGTCGTAGTTAAATCGGCAACAATACTTTTCACCGCCTGCGAACCATTCTCCATAAAATACAAAGCATCCACTGTCTCACTTTTATCAATACCCCGCTTAAACATATTATAGATTTCTTTGAACACAGGATTGGAAAATTCAACGTCGTCCAGTTCGGTTACAAGAAAGTTTACCAGGCGCTGGTCTTCATACTGGCTTTCAGCATAGTTTAATAATAAACGAATGGTCTCGCGTTCCTGGCCCTGAACCATGGTGCTGATATCCGTCCGTGAGCCAGGAATAATATCGGGTGCAACCTGAACTGGTTCCCTGATGTCCTCTTTTGTCTGATCCTGAACTTTTTTGTTGCGTTCAACGATCAATATCTTGTTCAGTTCCGTAACCAGAACAGATTCTGAAATTTTGAGGAGGTTACTGGTTTCCTGAATGTAAACTGATCGCTTGATCGGATCAGGAATAACAGCAATGCTGGATACGATTTCGCGGATGGATTCCGCTTTTCTGATCGGATCATGGGATGCTTCGCGTGAATACAATCCGATCTTGAAAGAAATAAAATCCTGGGTATGTTCTTTCAGAAATTTTTTTAGTTCGGTGCTTCCCATTTTTTTGGAAAAGCTGTCGGGGTCTTCTCCATCGGGGAGAAGAACGATGCGAACATTCAGGCCACCTTTCAGGACGAGATCAATTCCCCGCACGGCAGCCTTGATCCCGGCCGCATCCCCATCGTATAAAACCGTTACATTTTCCGTAAACCTTCGCATCAGTTTTATCTGATCTTCAGTCAGGGCTGTGCCGGAAGAGGCTACGACATTTTCGATATCCGCCTGATGCAAAGAGAGTACATCGGTGTACCCTTCCACCAGGTAGCAGAACTCATCTCTTCGAATCGCATTCTTTGCCTGCACCAATCCATAAAGCACATGGCTTTTATGGTAAATTTCGGTTTCGGGCGAATTGATATATTTAGGCTGATCCTTTTCTTTTGTTAATATCCTTGCGCCGAAGGCAATGACTTTACCCGAAAGATTATGGACCGGAAAAATTACCCTTCCGCGAAAGCGATCGTATTTTTTGTCCTCTTCTTTCCTGATTAACAATCCGGATTTCTCCAGCATCTCTTCGCTATATCCGCTGCCGACCGCAGTCTTGATCAAATGATCCCATTGATTGAGCGCATAACCAAGTTCAAATTTTTCAATGGTTCGGTCATTGAAACCCCTTTCGCGGAAATAACTTAACCCGATACCCTTACCCTCTTCACTATCAAAAAGAAGTTTCCTGTAAACATCTTTTGCGAAGTTCATGACAATGTACAGTCCTTCCCGTTCGCTTTGCGTAACCTGATCCTGATGGGTGCTTGCGTCCTCCTTTATCTCAACTCCGTATTTCTTTGCCAGATAACGGATCGCCTCCACATAAGCCATACCCTCATGCTCCATAACAAAGGTTATGGCATCACCACCCTTGCCACTGCTGAAATCTTTAAATATTCCTTTCGCCGGAACTACATAAAAAGAAGGAGTCTTTTCGTTGGTGAATGGACTTAATGCCCGGTAGTTCTGACCCGATCGCCTGAGGGTGATGAAGTCACTTACTACATCCATAATGTCGACACGACTTCTCACTTCATCTATTGTTTCACGGGCGATCACGAGTCAGGATATTACTTGCTCTGAGGAAAATTAAACCACAAAGATAACTCATCCAGGGCTAAGAAATACGAACGCCGGTACAGTAAAAAATACCCATCGGGGGCTGAAAAATTTATCCTATGGCGCGACGGCTTCGTAAATCGCAAATCGTCATTAACTTGCAGCCTTGATTAACGATTTCACCTGTTACAGTGTTAAAAGAATATGAGTTTTACCCAATCCGATATAATTAAAGCCCTATCCAAGGTTGAAGACCCTGATCTTAAACGGGATCTGGTGTCCCTGAATATGATTAAGGATGTTGAGGTGAGCCAAAGGAAAGTGTCTTTCACCGTAGTTTTGACCACTCCTGCATGCCCTTTAAAAGAAAAGATCAGAAAAGATTGTGAAGAGGCCGTTCGCCAGGTGGTGGGCCCCGGGGTAGGCATCGATATCAACATTACCTCCAACGTAACAACCCTGAGAAATAATTCACCCATCCTTCCAGGGGTCAAAAACATTATCGCAATAGCGTCGGGTAAAGGGGGAGTGGGCAAATCAACCGTAACCACTAATCTGGCCGTTGCCCTTGCCCAGACCGGTGCCAAAGTTGGTTTAATTGATGCGGATATTTACGGCCCGTCAATTCCCACCATGTTTAATTGTGAACACGAACAACCTCATGTAAAACAGATCAATGGTAAAAACGTGATTATTCCTTTGGAACAATATGGCGTTAAGCTGATGTCTAT
>JAYSOP010000466.1:0-5295 GCA_043722905.1 Chryseolinea sp. | reverse complement strand
TTTGTCTCGGAGGCTGATTGAACAACAATGGCCTTCCCTAACGGGATAATATAATTTTCATCCGGCTCAAGGGTTTTGGCATCCATTGTCCCGGCAACTTTAGACCAGTACAATCCTTTATGCTCCAGTAATACAACCGGGTTTGGATCATAAAAAGATGCTTTTAATAAGCCCTTCATGTCGGCGGAATTTGAGGGATACACGACTTTGATTCCCCGGATAGTCAATAAGGCAGATTCAATACTTCCTGAGTGATAGGGTCCACCTCCACCATAGGCGCCAACCGGAACGCGGATCAGAGACTGGATCGGAAATTTTCCTTTGGATAAATAACAACTCTTTGAAAGTTCAGTCACCAGTTGATTGATGGCGGGCCAAATGTAATCGGCGAACTGTATTTCCACAATAGGTTTTAAACCTACTGCGCACATCCCGGCCGTTGATCCTACAATGTAGGCTTCCTGAATGGGTGTATTAAATACGCGGTCATCGCCATATTTTTGAGCCAGTGTCGCCGCTTCGCGAAAAACGCCTCCTAGCCGTCGGCCTACATCTTGTCCATAAAAAAGCGCCTCCGGATGTTTTTTTAAAATATCATCCATGGCATGCAGCGCCGCATCGACCATCAATATTTTTTCCGCGCCTTCGGGGGCTCGAATTCCCGTTTCTTCCGTTACAGATGTTGGTGCAAATTCATGCGTATCAAAATCATTTGCGTCAGGTTCCTGCGCCTGAACGGCACGGTCGTAATCCTGACTTACTTTCAAGTGAGCCTGTGCTTCAATTTCACGCAATATATTTTCTTCCACGCCGGCGTCCAGCAAAAACTGGTTAAACCTTATTATCGGATCCAGTTTTTTCTGCGCATCCAGGTCCTCCCTGTACCATTCTTTTCTCACTCCTGATGTATGATGTCCTAACAGCGGACATTTCGCGTGCACCAGAATGGCGTTGCGTTTTTTCCGTACATAATCAATGGCTTTTTTCATTCCCAGAAAAGCATCAACAAAGTCAGCGCCATCCACCACCATCCTTTCCATTCCCTTAAATCCACCAGCGTATTCATAGGCATCCATGGCGCGCATTTCCTTTCCGGTAGCGGAAATACCCCAGTCATTGTCCTGCACCAAATATATTATCGGCAGCTTTTTAAGCACTGCCATTTGAAATGCTTCGGCTACTTCTCCTTCCGTCACAGCACCATCGCCCAATGAACATAAAACCACCGGATGAATGCCATCATTTGATTTTAACAAATTCCTTCCCTCTAGGTAGGCTATGCCATGCGCCATTCCGGTGGCGGGTATGGCTTGCATACCCGTGGCGGCACTTTGATGCGGAATGGTTGGGAAGCCGGGACGTTTTAGCGCGGGATGTCCGTAGTAAGACCGTCCTCCGGTAAAGGGGTCATCGCGTTTAGCCATGAGTTGCAGCATCAGTTCATAGGGTTCCAACCCCATGGCCAGCAGCATCGAATCATCCCGATAATACAAAGATGCATAATCACAAGGCAGTAGTTGAAGACCTGCGGCGAGTTGAATAGCCTCATGCCCCCGGGAAGTGCTGTGAACATATCGGCTGCAAATTTCTTTTCGTTCTTCGTATGTTTCGGACATCCTTCTGGCAGTGCACATCAATGCATAGGCTTTCAATAATAGTTCCTGTGAAATATCACCCTTGAATATTTTTTTTGGCGTTCTAATCTTTTGTGCTAAAGCCATGCTCCCATTTTTGTACCGGATAAAGGTAAACATTTTCGGGGGCTAGTTACCAGACTCAGGAATTTCCAGGTCAACCAAATCAGATAGCCGGCGTAATAAATTGTGGCGACTCCTGTTTGGTCTTCCATTCAGATTAGTAGTCCTTTGAATGCAGAAAAAGGTGAAACCGAAACATAGAAAAAAAGATGTGAAAAAAAAAGCGCAATGGAGTGCAGGCTGAACATGGCGGGCTATTTATTAAGATACGGAAAAGACATGGCATTTAAAAGGAAACTTTGAAGTTTTTTTCCTTAAGGAATAGAAAAAAATCAAGCTTATCTATGCTTCATTTTTACGTGATCTTGCGTAAAAAATGCGACCCTGGTTCAGTGACTGAAGAATGGGCCAACGGTAAATGAAAGCGGAAAATTCATCGATTCATCCCATATTGCGACTGAAAATGATTTTGAAATCCATGCCTTCAAAAGAACACATACGCGATTGGTTTAAAACACTGCAGATGGATATTTGCATGGAGCTGGAAAAAGCAGATGGTGGAGGAAAATTTATGAGTGACGCATGGGAGCGTCCCGGAGGAGGTGGTGGAATTTCACGTGTATTAACCGATGGCCGGATAATTGAGAAAGGGGGCGTTAATTTTTCTGAGGTGTGGGGGAAAGCTCCGGAGGGTACTTTAAAAATGTTGAATTTGCAGATTCCAGACGAAACAGATCGTCCGGAATTTTTTGCTACAGGCGTATCCATTGTTTTGCATCCATCGAATCCAATGGTACCCATTATCCACATGAATGTACGGTACTTTGAAATGCAACCTTCTGCATCGCTGCCGGAAAAAGATAGCTGGTGGTTTGGCGGGGGCATTGATCTCACACCCCACTATATTATTGAAGAAGATGCTCAATATTTCCATCATCAGCTGAAAAATGCTTGCGATCAGCACCATCCCTCCTACTATCCGGATTTTAAAAAATGGGCAGATGACTATTTCTATATCAAACATCGGAACGAAACCCGCGGCGTGGGCGGAATCTTTTTTGATTACCTGAAAGCTGAAAAGGGATTTACCAAAGAAGCTCGTTTTGATTTTATCAAAAGTGTTGGATCCACTTTCGCCCCAGCATATACTTCACTGATGAAAAAAAATCATGCAATTCCTTATGGGGAGAAAGAAAAGCAATGGCAATATTTGAGGAGAGGCCGTTACGTCGAGTTTAATCTGGTATGGGACAGGGGAACGAAATTCGGATTAGAAACCGATGGAAGGACTGAATCCATTCTCATGAGTCTTCCGCCACAGGCAAACTGGGTGTACAATTATCAGCCGGAGCCAGGGTCTGCAGAAGCGAACACGCTTTCATTTTTAGGAAAAGGGATTGACTGGGTTGGTCAGGAAGCCGGGCAATGAGGGCAAAATAATATCTCGCGGAGACGGAAAATTCGGACTCACAAAATCCAGGGCGTTTCCCGATCGTGACTCAAGAATCAATTACCGATCTGTACGAGGCGAACAAAGCAAACCAAGTTTCGCAAAAAGGCGGGCTTTAAATTAAAATAGAAAACTGGTTTTGGTTAATAGGCTGACCTTCCGGATTCTTACCTGACGTACCTGATAAAAATATCAAGACTACTCGTCAGGATTTTGCTTTATTTCTTTTAGGATCGTTTTGCAGTTGGAGTACCTGAAGGGCAAACTGCTCCAGTAAAGGAGAATTTTGTGGCACTTCTTCGGGAAACTGGGTTGAGAAAAAAGCTTTGGCGACCCAGACTTCCAGGATATCGTCCACGTCGATACCGTAAGGCTGGTAAAGTCGGTTATCAGAAACGAGCAATAACTTTTTTTCCTGAGGGGTGAAATTGAAAACGCGTTTAAAGACGATTCCATCTTGACGGGTAATCAGGACGTAAAGTTTTCCGTTTTTGATAACGCCTACATCTTCGCAATACTCGGCGAAGATGATGCTGCCTGGTTGTACGGGTAACATAGAGTCGCCCTGAATTTCAAAAGCTCGGTAAGTTTTATTTTTTGGTAATACCGGCATGCTGATTTTTGGCAGATCTTTCACAAATTCCGGATCCTGGAAACCTGAGAGGTATCCGGCCGAAGCTTTTTGAGTGACTAGTTCTACGTTCTCTTTATTATGCGCGTCAACGGTGATGGCGAGTACTTCCTTTTTGCGGCTGCCGTGTGTTCGCCAGCTTTTTTCGGCAAGTGTGCTCAGATCGCAATTGATCAGGTTATCGAGACTGACATTAAAAATGCGCGCGACGTCGATCAGACAATTTAAAGGAGGCGTGGCGCGATCTTCTTCGTAGGCACCGAGTGTCGCTTGCTTCAGCCCAAGCCGTTCAGCAAATTCTCTTTGGGTAAGTCCCTCTTTGGTTCGTAAAAATCTAAGGTTGCGGTTTACAATTTCCATGACTGATCCGATGTTGTTTACTTAAAAAATCCAATACCACAAAGTTCACGGAGAAGACACAGAGTTACACAAAGAAAATGCCTTTGGGCTAATCGCTTTGCAAAACTCACTTTCCATGACTGATCCAATGTTGTTTACTTATTAAATCCAATATCACGAAGTTCGCGGAGAAGACACGGAGTGGCACAAAGAAAAACCTTTTTTGGTAATCGCTTTGCAAAATTCATTTTCCATGGCTGATCCAACATTGTTTATATAATAAATCCAATATCCCAAAGTTCACCAGGAGTCGCCTTTGTGTTCGCTGCACATTTGCAACTTGATTCTTTTACGGGCTTACTTGATTCTTTTATGGGTTTCATGAAAACCTTGATACTGACCATTTCAATCACAAATGTATATTACTGCAATGTTCCGCAAATATTGCGGGCACATCGCAGTAATACTTATAACCGGGCATCCCCCTTCCGGAGGAGCCCAATTAGGTTGCTATGGCAATCAACTCTTCAAAACTAAAATTATTAGTTGACAATTGCAACATTTAACTAATATTTTTAGTTATTTAGCCCCGTGGAGAGAAATATTATACACCTGGATCTGGATGCCTTTTTTGTGGCCGTCGAATGTAAAAGGGATAGCAAGTTAAAGGGAAGGCCTTTGATCATTGGAGGTAGTAGCCGCAGGGGTGTGGTGGCGGCATGCAGTTATGAAACCCGGCGTTTTGGGGTGCATTCGGCCATGCCTATGTACCTCGCGTTGCAACTGTGTCCGGACGCAAAAGTTATTTCCGGCGACATGGAAGCTTACAGTCAGGCGTCACATGAAGTTACCGAGATTATCGCCGACCAGGCACCCGCATTTGAGAAAGCATCGATCGATGAA
Source organism: Chryseolinea sp. (assembly GCA_043722905.1). Classification (GTDB taxonomy): domain Bacteria; phylum Bacteroidota; class Bacteroidia; order Cytophagales; family Cyclobacteriaceae; genus Chryseosolibacter. Next base: position 275 of record JAYSOP010000466.1, on the reverse strand, counting down.
TTCTATATTGATGCCAGCGGAATGGACCGGTATTTTGGGGCTTTCAAGTGGGCGAAGGAGCTGCGCAAAACCATCATGAAAAAGAGTGCGCTCCCAATATCCCTTGGCTTATCTGTTAACAAACTTGTTTCGAAAGTCGCTACCGGCGAATTTAAACCCAATGCAGAAGCGCAGATCCGACCCGGTACGGAAAAGGATTTCCTGGCACCCTTATCCGTAGAAAAGATCCCCATGATTGGTAAGCAGACTGCCTCGTTTCTTCACGATATGGGTGT
>JAYSOP010000465.1:0-3085 GCA_043722905.1 Chryseolinea sp. | reverse complement strand
GCGCTAACTCACGACTGACCACTCACAACTCACGCTAAAGTGCCCATTGTTTTTTCAGGTTTTTAATGCACAGTTGCTATCTTTGACCACTTATAGATATTATCCAGCATGTCAATTAAAATCAGAAAAGAGGATGCCCTGAATTACCACATGCAAGGGCAGCCCGGAAAGATTGAAGTTGTTCCCACCAAGGTGCTCAGTTCCCAGATGGACTTAGCCCTCGCCTATTCACCTGGTGTAGCGGAGCCCTGCAAAGAAATTTTTGCTAACAAAGAAGACGTCTACAAATATACCGCCAAAGGAAATCTTGTGGCCGTTATTACCAATGGCACAGCGGTACTAGGGCTTGGTGATATTGGGCCTGAAGCTGCAAAACCGGTCATGGAAGGCAAGGCAGTGCTTTTTAAAAAATATGCGGGGATTGATAGTTTCGATATTGAAATTGATGAAAAAGACCCGGATGCGTTTATTAAAATAGTAAAATCACTGGAGCCCACTTTTGGGGGAATCAATCTGGAGGACATCAAGGCACCTGAATGCTTCAAGATAGAAACTGAGTTGCGGGAAAAAATGAATATTCCCATCATGCATGATGATCAGCATGGCACAGCCATCATCTCTTCTGCTGCGCTGCTCAATGCGCTGACCATAGTGGATAAGAAAATTGAGAAAATCACCCTGGTTGTTAACGGTGCCGGCGCTGCTGCGGTGAGCTGCACAAAACTTTATTTAGCGCTGGGCGCGAAAATGGAAAATATTATCATGTGCGATAGTAAAGGACCATTAACAAAAAGTCGTGATAACCTGGATGAAATCAAGAAACAATTTGTCACCGGGCGGAATGTATCCACCCTACAGGAAGCCATGAAAGGAGCCGATGTTTTTATAGGTCTTTCAGTGGCTAACGCGATCACACCGGAGGATTTGCTGAGCATGGCTGAAAATCCAATAGTCTTCGCGTTGGCAAATCCGGATCCTGAAATTGATTACGATCTTGCACGCAAAACCCGACCCGATGCGATTTTGGCAACCGGACGTTCTGATCATCCTAATCAGGTGAACAATGTGCTTGGATTTCCCTACATTTTCAGAGGAGCTTTGGATGTGCGGGCGATGGAAATCAATGAAGAGATGAAACTGGCTGCTGTTCATGCCCTGGCAACCCTTACCAGGCAATCCGTTCCAGATATGGTTGTTAAGGCATACGGTACGGATAAGTTACAGTTCGGACGTGAGTATCTGATACCCAAGCCATTGGATCCACGTTTGATTACAACCGTTTCACCGGCCGTTGCGAAGGCCGCCATGGATTCAGGTATGGCTAAAAAACCGATTACGGATTGGGGTGCGTATCATCAGGAGTTGTTGAAGCGTATTGGAATCGACCAAAAATTGATGTCGCGTATCATTGATCGCGCAAAGCAAAATCCAAAACGCGTGGTGTTTGCAGAAGCGACACATCATAAAATTCTAAAGGCCGCACAGGTATTAAAAGACGAAGGAATTGCCAGGCCGATTTTGCTGGGTAACAAAAAGGAAATTCTTCAGCTTATTAAAGAACATGGCCTCGATCTGGAGGATTGCCCCATCATTTATCCAAGGGATGAAAATGAGATGGTCAACCGCTACGCGGAGGTGTTTTATAAAAAACGTCAGCGTAAAGGAATTACCCATCAGGATTCCATGCGGCTCATGCGTGAGCGAAACTATTTCGGATCCATGATGGTAGAACTAGGGGATGCTGATGCCCTGGTTTCAGGTCTTACCATGGATTACTCCAAGACCATTTCACCCGCATTACAAATAATCGGTGTGGCACAGGGTGTAAGCCGGGTGGCCGGTATGTATATCATTACCAACAAACGCGGAACTTACTTTTTTTCCGATACTACGGTTAACTTAGATCCAAATGCCGAAGAGCTGGCTCAGATTATTGAACTTACGGCAAGGGGTGTAAAATTTTTCGATATCGAACCCCGGATCGCTGTTTTATCCTATTCGAATTTCGGATCATCTAAAGGTGAAGTTCCGGAAAAAACCCGGGCCGCTGTGCAGCTTGCAAAAAAGAAGAATCCGGAGCTGGTAGTTGAAGGCGACATACAAGCAAACGTGGCGTTGGATATAGTAATTCAACAGGAAAACTATCCCTTCAGCGCGCTTTCTAAAGAAGGTGCCAATACGCTGATTTTTCCAAATTTGGCGTCGGGAAATATTGCGTATAAGCTATTGATGGAAATCGGTGGGGCGGAAGCCATCGGACCTATTTTATTGGGAATGAAAAAACCTGTTCATATTCTGCAGCTCGGTAGTTCAATTCGTGAAATTGTAAACATGGCTGCCATTGCCGTGGTGGACGCACAGTTACATGAACAAAATGATCACTTGTAAAGCACTTATTTTTAGTTTTTGAATTTAATTTTTTTGGGTACACTCATTGATTTGTAAGCGTAAAAAGCTGAATGATGATTGCATTTTTAAGAGGCAGGCTTGTACATAAAGATCCCACGTTCGTCATCATTGATGTGGGCGGGGTGGGCTATCATGCTACAATTTCCCTGGCAACATACTCAGAAATTAAAGACCACGAGAATATTTTACTGTACACCCATTTAGCCATCCGTGAGGATGCCCATGTTCTTTTCGGATTCAGCACGGAGATGGAAAAAAAACTCTTTCAGCAACTGATCTCCGTAAATGGGGTAGGTCCCAGTACTGCGATTGTTATGTTATCTTATATGAATAGCGCAGAGTTAAAATATGCCATCGTCCAGGAAAATGCCGCAGCCCTGCAATCCATCAAAGGTATAGGAGGAAAAACCGCACAACGGGTAATTATCGAATTAAAGGATAAACTCAAAAAAGAAAGTTGGGACGAAACACAGCCTTCGGCTTCTATCGGTTCACACAATACTTTGCGTAAAGAAGCGTTATCAGCATTGCTCACACTAGGACTCCCGAAAGCGGCAGCCGAGAAAAGTGTAGATAGTGTCCTGAAAAAATCAGGAAATACAATTACTTTAGAAGATTTAGTTAAGCAAGCACTTAAGAATGCCTAGGGGTTTGTCTCTTTGCTTTTTTATTATTC
>JAYSOP010000464.1:0-15381 GCA_043722905.1 Chryseolinea sp. | reverse complement strand
TGCGGAGACAAGACGGTTTACACCATTCACGGAAGGACAACTCGCCAATAGCATGTGCGGTATAACCGGAATTTTAGCTTTCAACCTTGTCGGGAAGTTTAACAAAATCCAGGTAACCGCCGCAACCATGTCATTGGAAAAACGAGGCCCTGACTTTCAGGATATTTATCTTGATGAGTGGGTAGGACTCGGCCACCGAAGGCTTTCTGTCATTGACACATCAGCCCAAGCCCACCAACCTATGTGGGATGAATCCAAACGATATTGCATTGTATACAATGGTGAAATTTTTAATTACCGCGAACTAAAAAAAGAACTTGAAAAGGAGGGGGTAACTTTTACTTCTCAATCCGATACAGAAGTTTTATTGCAACTGTATATCCGTGAGCAATCGGAATGTCTCCCTAAACTCAATGGATTTTTCGCGTTCTGCATATATGATAAAGTGAACCAATCTCTCTTTCTGGCGCGCGACCGGTTCGGCGTCAAACCCTTGTTGTATCTGTTCGATGAAGATAAGTTCCTTTTTGGTTCTGAGATGAAAACAATCCTTCAATACGGAATTGAAAAAACACTTGATTACACTTCCCTCTTTGCGTATCTGCAGCTGAATTACATCCCTGCGCCCAATACTATTTTCGAGCATGTAAAAAAAGTTCTGCCAGGACATTTTTTAAAAGTGGAAAAGAAAAAAATGACGCTCGAAAAATGGTATGACATCCCTTATAACAAACAACAAGCTGAGTCAAATACGATCACCTATCATGACGCCAAAGAAAAGTTTAAAGATCTTTTGGAAAAGTCAGTTCAGAAACGCCTTGTCGCGGATGTACCACTTGGTGCGTTTTTAAGTGGGGGCATTGACTCATCCGTTATCACGGGATTGGCAAGCAGACACAAACCGGATCTGCATACTTTTTCTATTGGATTTCGCGATGAGAAATTCTTTGATGAAACAGCGTACGCCAGGCTTGTCGCCCGTCATTATAAAACTGATCATACTGAGTTTTCCCTGACGAATGCGGATTTGTACCAGCATGTGCATTCCATTCTGAATTACATGGATGAACCTTTTGCCGATTCGTCCGCCATTAATGTTTTTATTCTCAGTAAAGAGACCAGAAAATATGCAACCGTTGCATTGTCAGGTGATGGAGCAGATGAACTGCTTGCAGGGTATAACAAGCATGCGGCCTTTTATCGCATGCAGAACAAGGGATGGAAAGAAGCTGCAGTTATCGCTCTGCTTCCTCTCTGGAAAATGTTTTCGCAGTCGCGCAACAGCACACGCTCAAATCTTACCAGACAACTTATCCGTTTCGGCGAGGGCGCGCGGTTATCACCCCATGAAAGATATTGGCGTTGGGCAGGATATGCTGACGATGCAGAAGCCAGAAGTGTTCTAAGCAAAAACACACTGGAGAAACTCGTTTCAAGTGATTATGCAGGAAGGAAACATGAGATTCTAAAATTTATCGCACCAGGGCAGAACATCAACGACATTTTGTTAGCCGATATGCATTTGGTTTTACAAAACGATATGCTCACAAAAACGGATCTGATGAGCATGGCCAATGGTCTGGAAGTACGCTCGCCGTTTTTAGATTTTAGCCTGGTGAATTTTGCTTTTAGTTTACCCGGTCACTTTAAAATTAACGGAAGCATGAGAAAAAGAATTTTGCAGGATGCTTTCCGCGATGTACTTCCCACTAAACTTTACAACCGACCAAAAAAAGGATTTGAAGTTCCTTTGCTGAAATGGTTCAGAAAAGAGATGAAGTCACTGATTACAGACGACCTCCTTTCCAGGAAACGTATTGAAGATCAAGGAATTTTTAATTATTCCGAAATCGAAAAACTTAAACGTCAGTTATTTTCTGACAACCCGGGTGATGTCCCTCCCAGGATCTGGGGCCTTCTGGTATTTCAATGGTGGTATCGGAAATATGTTGGGTAAGGCTCATTTCCAATACATCATCACAAAAGATGGGATCGAATTAAATCAAAAGCCCTGAACTAGCCTGTAAAGAGTTTTTTTCACGGAGGTTAAAACAGACATTTGCCTTTATCAAATTACCTCTATGAAAATACTCCTGAAAATCGAAGAAGCCTTCATGTTTGGCCTTGCCGTTTACCTGAATTCATTGTTATCCTATGACGGATGGCTTTACTGGTTGTGGTTTCTGGCACCCGATCTGGGCTTCATAGGGTATGCAGTCAATACACGCATCGGGGCTATCACCTATAACACGCTTCATCATAAAGGTCTTGCCTTAAGCATGTATCTGCTTGGGTCATTTTATTCTGTGGAACTTTTACAATTCACCGGATTAATATTATTTGGGCACAGCGCTTTTGACCGAATGCTGGGCTACGGATTAAAATATGCTGATAGCTTTCACCACACGCACCTGGGGACTGTTGGCCGAAATGAAAAAGTGTAGTCTCGCCCATCCAAGGGACAATTCATTCGCTTTCTAAAACAATCTTCCTTACACTCTTTGGGTTCGGGTGCATTCGGTAGGCATGCCGTTGCTTCAGGCTCCTGCTCTTATATTTTCCGCAATTCCAAAAAGGTTGTTATACCCGGCATACCTCTTTGGCAGATTGGCTCATTTACCAGAAAACGGTGGTTTTAGCCATTTTCTTGAAATATTCTTAAAGAATCCCGCGTTTTACCCCTATTAAAATTTTAAAAACCAAAATTTCCCCAAATAAAATTTTTGGAGAGCAGTCATTATTGAAAATTTGGCAATTTTATTACCTTAAGGTTAAAATTTAAGCATAACTACAACGTTTTCGTCAATTTTTCTTTAAAAGTGGTTCATTTTTAACCCTATTAGTGGAAAATTTGAACCAAAATTAACAACAAACGCAAAATTTTAACCACAAAGCCAAACAACTATGAAAAAAGCAATTGTACCATTCGCCTTACTCCTTGGAGTCAGTGTGCTGGCACTTTTTTATCCCGCGGTGCCCACTACCATCGTCACTGAGGGAATTAACTCCGGGGATGTCGCCTGGATGCTGTGCGCCGCAGCATTAGTCCTTCTTATGACGCCCGGACTGGCGTATTTCTATGGAGGTATGATCGATACCAAAAACATCATCTCCACTATGCTCCAGAGTTTCATCGCCATGGGCCTGATGAGTGTACTCTGGATAGTTGTTGGGTTTAGTCTTGCCTTTGGCGATTCCATAGGAGGATTCATTGGTAACCCGGCCACGTTCTTCATGTTTCAGAATGTATTGGATGGCCAACCATGGTCTTTGGCACCCACGATTCCTTTGATTCTGTTTGCCTTATTCCAGCTAAAGTTTGCCATCATTACGCCTGCCCTTATTACAGGTACTTTCGCAGAACGGGTGAAATTCAAATCTTATATGATTTTCATCATCCTTTTTTCTTTGTTAATCTATGCTCCGTTGGCACACTGGACATGGCATCCTGACGGATTCCTGTTTAAAATGGGAGTTCTTGATTTTGCCGGTGGTACAGTAGTGCATATGTCAGCTGGTTTTGCAGCCCTTGCAGCCTCTATGTATTTGAGAAACAGATCTGAAAGAAAAGTAGCCATCGCCCCTGCCAATATTCCTTTCGTGTTGATGGGTACCGGCCTTCTTTGGTTTGGTTGGTTTGGTTTCAACGCAGGTAGCGCCCTGAGTGCTGGTCCTTTAGCGGCCTCCGCTTTCGCTACCACAAACACGGCTTCTGCCGCTGCAGGGTTGTGCTGGATATTGTTTGATGCAGTGAGAGGTAAAAAGCCTTCGGCTCTCGGATTTTGTATTGGAGCCGTCGTAGGTCTCGTGGCAATAACACCTGCCGCAGGATATGTCACCATCCCTTCCAGCTTATTCATCGGAACAGTAGCTTCCCTGATCAGTAATGTAGTGGTTCATTGGAAATCTAAGACCTCTCTGGAAGATACCCTGGATGTTTTTCCTTGTCACGGGGTAGGTGGATTAGTAGGTATGGTCATGACAGGTTTATTGGCTAACACTGCTGTTAACGGAGCCAATACAACAGGCAATGGTCTTTTGTTTGGAGAGTTCGCACTCTTCCAGGTTCAAATGATTGGCCTTGTGATCGTCATCGCCTTCACTTTCTTTGGATCCCTTTTGATTCTAAAAATTACCGACATGTTCTCCTCACTGAAGATTTCAGCAGAAGATAAAATCGTCGGACAGGATGTGAGCCAACACGGTGAAAACGTATTTCAGTTCGACTTGTCTACGGCAAAAGAAACTGTTTAATAAATAAAAATGCCCTCGAATTGGTCGGGGGCATTTACCAAAATTTTCCTGAAGTCACTAAAGAATCCCAGGGGTGTTAGAGACCCGCTGGGATACCCTTAGATTATTGTTTATAAAACACACCCCTAAAATATGAAAATTTACAAATTGTGCATTGGATTTTTACTTGCCGGCCTGATTCCGCTGAATGAGGCGATGAGCCAGGAACAGCCTACTGTGCTTGCGTCAACCCAACCTGCCGAAGGTCTAGCACCCACTCAAGAAGAGGATGAGGAAAAACAAGATGAACCCTCATTTTCATTCTCCGGGTCGGTCGACACTTATTTTCACTCAACTTTTGGAACAACCAATGCTTATTACGGCGGCATGAATGCACCCTCCACCTCTTTCGCCGACCTGAAAGGTTTTGGATTGGGCATGGCCAATCTGATCGCTACCTATTCTGGTGATAAAGTCGGTTTTACGGCTGACCTTGTGTTTGGTCCCAGAGGTAGGGCAGCGGTCTTTGGCTCGCAACAGGGAATTGTTAATCAGATGTTCGCTTTTTATAAGCTGACCGATAAAGTAACCTTGAACCTGGGGCAATTCAACACCTTCGTCGGTTACGAAGTCATTTCCCCGGCAGTGAATTTCCACTATTCAACATCTTATATGTTTTCATGGGGACCTTTCAACCACACCGGTCTTCGCGCTGATTTTGATCTTGGCGGTGGAATGGTGGCCAAATTAGCGGTGATGAACCCTACTGATATTGTTGAGTTCAACCCTGTGAACACTTACACGCTGGGGGGTCAGATCGGCCACTCAAGTGACGCGGGTGGAATCTGGTTAAATGCTATCTACGGCGATCAGGACGGTAATCTTAATTCTAATGATCCATCTTTTGATGAGAACGGTGATCTTATCTCATCAGCCGGAAGTTTATTACAGCTGGATTTAACTACAGGTTGGAATCTTGGCGAAAAATTCTACCTCGGATTAAATACGACTTACCAGACAGTGGCCGCAGGTGAAGCATTTATTGCAGAAGGAACACTGGAAAATTCTGATGGCGATGCCTCCACTTTTATGGGATTCGCCCTCTATCCGAAGGTAACATTATCAGAAAGTTTTGCCCTTGGCCTGCGGGCTGAGTACTTCAGTGTTACCAATGGTCACCTGGGAATTTTCGGAACAGATGACCAGGACGGTTTTGGAAACGAGATTGGCAAAGGAAGTGTCATGGAATTTACGCTATCGGGAAATTACAAAGTGGGTGGCCTCACATTCATTCCTGAAGTACGCATTGATCAGACTACAGAAGATTCATTTGTGGATGCTGATGGAAAGGCGACCAGCATGTTGCCTAGTCTAAACCTCGCTGCTGTTTACAAATTCTAACATTTTGAAACCTTAAAACATTACTGCCATGTCTTCCAAATTAAAAACAAAACTTGAATACATATGGCTTGACGGTTACAAACCAACCCAAAGCCTGCGCAGCAAAACCAAAATTGTAAGAGATTTCGATGGTACGCTTGCTGATTGCCCGGTCTGGTCGTTTGACGGAAGTTCTACCGAACAGGCTACTGGCAGCAAGTCAGATTGTCTTTTACAACCAGTAGCCATTTTTCCGGACCCTGCCCGTATTGAAGCTTTTCTGGTCATGTGTGAGGTGTTAAGTCCGGATGGTTCTGCCCACCCGAGCAATGGCAGGGCTACTATCCAGGATGATGATAACGACTTCTGGTTCGGGTTTGAACAAGAATATTTTCTTTGGGATCCGAAAATTGATAAACCGCTTGGATTTCCTTCACAGGGTTATCCAGCGCCACAAGGTCAGTATTACTGCTCGGTAGGTGCAAAAAATGCCTTTGGCAGAGGCATCGTAGAGGAACATCTTGATAATTGTCTCAGGGCAGGGATCAACGTAGAAGGCATTAATGCAGAAGTGGCTACTGGTCAATGGGAATTTCAAATTTTTGCCAAAGGTGCGAAAGCTGCCGGCGATCAGGTTTGGATGGCCCGTTATTTAATGGAAAGAACGGCTGAAAAATATGGAATCGCTATCAACTGGCATTGTAAGCCCCTTGGCAACACAGACTGGAATGGCTCTGGGATGCATGCCAATTTCTCTAATGGATTATTGAGGAACGCGGGTTCCCGGGAAATTTTTGAAACCGTTTGTATGGCTTTCGCACCAGTGGTTAAAGATCATATTGCCGTGTATGGTGCTGATAACCATCTGCGCCTGACAGGCAAGCATGAAACGCAATCTATTGACAAATTTTCATTTGGCATTTCCGATCGCGGCGCTTCTATCCGAATACCCATCGCCACCGTAGAAAATGGTTGGAATGGCTGGCTGGAAGACCGCAGGCCTAATTCGGCGGCGGATCCGTATAAAGTGGCTGCCCGCATCATTAAAACAGTAAAGACCGTGCCTGAATACGCCTTGGTAAACGGTCGGTAAAATTTTGGCGTCTGGTTGTTTAGTAGAAGTCAGGTGGAAACGCCTGGCTTCTTTTTTTGTGAAATGAATTTTTTTTCGGGAATGATGTTAACTTTATTTTACTTTGAAAAAAATAGCAACCCATGATCCATCCTGATACCGAACTCCGGTTCATCAACGAAAAAATTGGTTACGGTGTAGTAGCCACTAAACTGATCCCTCAGGGAACGATCACCTGGGCGCTTGATAAACTGGACCGCATCTTTACACCGCAACAAGTGATTGCAATGGAAGAAGTGTATCGGGAGGTGCTGGATAAATACACCTATCGGAATGCCGAAGGCAACCTCATCCTATGCTGGGATAATGCCCGTTTTGTTAATCACAGCTCGCATGCGAATTGTATTACCACTGCCTATGAATTTGAAGTGGCTATCCGTGATATCCAGCCAGGTGAAGAACTCACCGACGACTACGGCTACCTGAACCTGGACGAGCCCTTCGAGGTAGTGCCGGAAGCCGGAAGCAATCGACATGTTATTTATCCTGATGATCTCCTCCGATATTATCCCGAATGGGATGAAAAGTTATTGAAAGCCTTTCCGAGAATCTTTCGGGTAGATCAACCGCTCTTCCATCTGCTTGAAAATGGCGTTCAAGATAAAGTTAAGCGTATTACCGAGGGTGAAATCAAAATGGACTCCATTTTAAATTGCTATTATCGCAGTGGCAAGCGCAGTGGTGTCAATGGCTACGCTCATCAGGGTATTTCCGCCAGATCAACCAAAGTGGCTTACCCTTATTAAGAGATGCTTCCCAGCATTACTTTAGAAAAAGATAACCTTTAGGAGACGCAGGTGCGGGCTTACCATACCCTTTATCGGTTGTAATAACACAGGGTCAACGCTGGCTTCTGGTGCCCAGAGATGGCCGCAGCAATGCTAAGATACCAGTGGCCTATTTACTTTTCTTTCATTTTCGTACCAATAAAACGAAGCAGATCCTCTTCTACTTTTTCTTTATCCTGCCAAAGGTTACGGCTAAAAACAAAGTGATAATCCCATTTCTTTCGGGTCATCAGGGTCGGGATATAGGCAAAAAAGTGCTTTTCAGAAAGACTGCTGAAATAGTGCATGTCGTCGGTAAGCACAATGCCGAGGGAGTTGTTTTCGGTTTTAATGTGAACATCCGCCAGCGGTAACTGGTTAATCTCAAACTGAAAATCCGAAAATTTATCTTCTCCCCAACTCTTAATCTGATGATTGAGATACCAGCTGCTTTGTTGTTTACCATTGCTATAAACAGTAGGAATGAATCTTCGTTGGTCAACTTCACGGGCGAATTCCAGGTACTTCTTCAGTAGTTTTGGCCCTTCATTCTTCAGATCGTCTGTACGAAGTTGTTCCGGTTCGATGCTGCAGATGAGTATTATTTTTTCACGCGCTCTGGTAACAGCCACATTCAGTCTGTTTTCTCCCCCAGACATATTAAGACTTCCAAATTGCATATTCATTTTCCTGGATTTGTCTGCTGCATATCCAATAGAAAAAATAATAACATCTTTTTCGTCACCCTGAACATTTTCAATATTCTTGACAAAAAGTGTTGGTGGAATAGCCAATCCCTCTTTGTGGTACCTCTCCTCAAGCAGATCGAGAATCAAATTTTGTTGTGGCGAATTGAACGTGACGACCCCTATTGTTTTTTCTGGCTCGGCCTTCAATAAACTCATTACCCGATCCACCACCGCATTCGCTTCAGTGATGTTAGTATTATTGTCCCATAAACCTCCCACGTTGTGATATTCGATGGCGGGTTGTTGCAGGTTAAGGATATTGCGGTCAGGCAATAATTGCAATCGACCTCCATAAAAATATTTGTTTGAGAAATCAATCAGTTCAAGAGATTGGCTGCGGTAGTGCCCCTGAAGGTGAACAGTAGGCAGATAGCGCTTGGCCAGATCCAGCAGCGAATCTACTTCCAGGTCAGGGTGGTCAGCATCTTCTTCCCACCTTATCTGGTACAGCTCATTGGGCTTGAGCTGCATGTCATCGCCAGCAACCAGGATCTGTTTGCCTCGATACATGGCGGGTATACCCCTTTCAGAAAAACACTGCGATGCTTCGTCAAAAATCACCAGATCAAAAATTTCCTTCATCGGAAAAACGGCAGAGGCTGATTCCGGTGAGACCATCCAGCAGGGTAACACATTAAAAACTTCATTCTGGAAATCGGTAATTATTTTACGAATGGGCCAGATCTTTTTTTTCTTGGTTACCTGGTGGTACAAATCCCGATAGGTTACCCGGTTATTCAGCCGGTTATACTCAAGATTTTCGTACACCCGTTCGCGTGCCCTCAACAACAAGATATCCTGACTGAGTTTTCTTTTTTCCTCCACCAACGCAGCCAGTTCTTCCCTTTGTTTCTCCATTTTCATGGATGAAACAGACCGGAGATTTGGAAATTTGGCTTCTATATGTTCAATCCAGGCAAGTCGTAAACTGTTTTGTAAGAGCTTCTCCATCCGAACGCCGTTCCACTCACCGGTTTCATCGTGCAGCTTAGTGATGACAACTTTCTCAAACACTTGTAAGTTTTCTTTGATCCTGTCGAAATCACAAAGACTATCAAAATCTTTCCGCAAAGTTTTCAGGTACTCATTTTCTCTCTCCGGGTGGGCAATGAGATCCCTGTACTGATAGGGGTTTATGTATTTTACCCACTCTTTCTTTCTTTCCTTAAGGTCGCCCACAATTTTCAAAAGCTGAATCAATACTTTTGTGAAATCCGGCATGGTATATTTCTTCGGGTGTAATCCTTCTTTCACTTCACGAAGTGTGTGAAATATCAGCTTTGCCCTGATGGCAAGTTTTTGACGGGTAAACCAGGTCTTCAATTTTACCTCGTCATAATCGGTTGGTAAATCAATCAGCCATGATTTCTTTTTTACTGCCGTCAGGTGGTGTTCCAGGTTTAACCTGTTATCAATTTTTTCTTCCAGCCGCCGCAATCCTTTTTTATTGTTTTGCAAGCCATTGGCATGCAGTACATCATTGATCCATTGTTTGTCTTTAGAAAACAAAGACCATTTCACAAGGCGGAAAATATTTCCCTGGGCATCGGTTGCCTTCTGCAAGGCTTCCTGAAATATCACCAGTCGATCTGCATGCAGAAATGTTTCAGCGCCAGCGCCGGTAAAACAGTTCATCAATACCCTTTCAACATTGGTAAACCAAAGAAAGCTTGTCTCACCGTCTTTCTCATCTACCATGGCCAGCATAAAACGATAGATAGCTTCCGTCTTAAGTAACGCGATTAACCCAAGTACATCATCTTCCCGCGAGCGGAAAGATTCGGCATCAGAAAGGCTCAGGGTAACTTGAATAAGTTCCTGGATATTCTCCTGCGTTTGCTTTTGATACGCCGGGATTTCAGCAATTACATTTTCTATTTCTTTAAGCTCCTTCAACTGAAAGCTGCCAAATGATCGGCGCTCTCGCCACGGATACTCAGTCCTTTCAAAATTTGACGCATAGCTCGTATACTGATGAAGGGTCTGGAGAAAATGCGGCAACGTGGTAAAAGAAAAGTTTTGATACTCCTGCCGGATATTAATGACCTTCCCCTGTATGTCAGAAGTGAGATAAAGCTCTTTCACGCTCAAGCCACTTTCCTGATCATCAAATAAGGCTTGTTTGAATTGCTCAAACTCATCCGTGATTTGATCAATAGAGCGGCAAACATGAAAAAACCTCCGCTCGGTTTGAATAACATCAATGCTCCGGTTGTTGGATTTATAATCATCGATACTATCAATCTGTCGTGCGACCTTATTAAAAATATTTTTTCTTTCATTCCGGAAATCATGTACAAGACCAACAAAATCACCCAGTTGCTTTTCCTGTAAACGCGTGTACACGACGTCGAGTGCGGCGCGCTTCTGACAAACCAGTAAAGCGCGTTTTCCGGAGGCAATCGCATCGGCCAGGAGATTGCAGATCAGTTGTGATTTACCCGTGCCTGGTGGTCCTTGTACAACAATTGACTGGCCTACCTTTACGGCTTTGATGGCATTTTCCTGATACGCATCGATGATAAAGGGGGTATGGAGTTTCTCTTCCTTAACAATCTGACCGGCCAGAATCCCGCCGTTATCAGGCGCGGCTTTTTCTGAGGGAATAATTTTGCTGAGAAAAAATTCTTCGAGATCCAGAATCGTATTTTCTTCAATCAAGCGCAGATAGTCAGGCACGAGTTGTGAACCAGCCTGCGGAAAGATTCCCAACACAGCTTCCGGAAATAGTTTCAATTCGCCATTGCGGTGTTTTTGCTCAAATTCTTCTTTCTTGAACTGCTGAAAGGGGATCAGTTCGTCCCGGAAATTATCCGGATTAAAATTGATTTCCAGTTTTTCTTTCAATAGCTGATAAAGCTGTGTCCGAAAAACGGTGCTGTCAACATTAAAATCCTCGAAACTCGAATCCAGCATTTCTTCATCTAAGGCGACTTTATTATAAAATGAATATGCCAGCAGAAATGATTTATTCAACGTAATCCCCGCTTGCTGGCGAAGTTGAAGATGCCATTCATTATTTTCCTGCAGGATAGAAACCGGAAAAAATAACAATGGGCAACGCACCAGGGTGCCATCGGAAAATTTTCCACGGATAAACGGCCAGCCTATGTGCAGATCGTAAGAACCGCGTTCTTCAAATAAAAAGCTATCAGCGCGTTGGAGTTTTTTTAATTTTTTACTAACCTCATTGTTGGATTCTACGCGACTGTCCAGCACCTGGCAAACTTTAATCGTTTTTCCACCAATAAGGGCTTTTATAATCTCAAACGAAGGAAAACCATTTAACAGGTTTACTTCGTGAAGATCCATTAACTGCTCAGCTGACAAACGTAATAACATCAACGAGCGATTGTTACCCGACAGATTTGTTAGTCTGCGCAGGTACGATTGAAGAACATTCTTAACTGGGTTTGTCACCACGAATTCCGGAAGTTTTTTGTTTTAGTTTGTAATTGACAAAGATTAATTACTTACGCTGATGTAAGGTAAAATTTTTTCAGCCTCTTCCTGCGTAAGCACGGGCAGCTTTTTAATATCAAGAACCTCCTTGAAATCACCATGCTGAAAACGGTAAGTTATCATCGCTCGTGCAGTTTTATAACGTATATAAGGGTGCGCTGATAACTGATCTTCACTTGCTGTATTGATATTGAGTTTTACCGGGGTAAACCCTGCCGCAATAAATGACATTTTCGTTAATCGGTTAACCACCATCGAATCAAGGCCGTACACTTCTTTTAATTGTTCCGATTGAATAAATCCGCCTAATCCATTCCGGAATTTTATTATTCGGCTGGCAAGCTTCGAGCCAATGCCATACACCGTCTTCAAAAGTAAGGTATCTGCTACATTTAAATCGAAAGATGGTTTTTCACCTTTGGTTTTAAACGTTTCCTTCCTTGTAAACTGCGATCGGTAAACAGTTTCCTGTTTCCGCTGCTTTATCAGAGATGGAAGGAAAATATTACCGTATAGCTGCTTATATAACGTAGAATCCAGGCCATAGATTTTCAACAAGTCGGATTTGATCCTAAAAGTCCCCCCTTTCGCCCGGTAAGCGGCAATACGATTCGCTGAAGTTTCCGAGAAGCCCAGCTTCAATAAGGTGTCTAAAGACGCGGTATTCGGGTCGAAGGCAAATGAGAGAAACTGTTGCGGTTGCGATTGGGAATCAGGCCGGGCGGTTTTCCACAACGAAAGCAGGCTATCAAGCATTTTCCCATCCTGATCATCATTCCGGGCCTTATGTGCGATAAAAGTACTGTAGAGAGGTTCGGAAAATATTAAAATGACCATCAGCGGTATAAGAATCAAAAAGCCATTGATTTCATTACCTGAAAAGCCAAAAATATCCCGAATCCATTTTTTCAACGAATTCATAAGAGGGGGTTTTCACACAAATTAGTAAAAGTTGGGAACTAAAGACAAGGCCGGTTTGTAAAACGCAAGGAGCTATTATGATGTTATTTATACTGATTCTAAATTGACGTTTTCCTGATTTTTGTCATCAGTGATTGTTATTGAGGATGTATTTTTGTGATCCACATGACTCAAAATTTTAAATCAATAGCCTTAAGTTATAAGACTGCCCCGCTGGTGGTGAGGGAACAGGTTTCATTAACGGAATCCGCTGTTAAACAATTATTGCATTTTTTGCGCGATTACACTACTGCATCAGACCTTCTGATCGTCTCCACATGCAATCGCACGGAGATTTATTATACATCGGAAAAAGATTTATCTGAAGATATTTTTAAAGGTTTAGCCTTCATTAAAAATCCAGATAAAGGATTCTCGCAACACTTCGCTAAATATGAAGGAACAGCATCTATCCGCCACCTGTTTGACGTGGCGATCGGATTGGATGCACAGGTAATCGGAGATTTACAGATTTCCGGACAGGTAAAAAAAGCTTATCAATGGAGCGCGGATGAAAATGTGGCAGGACCTTTTCTTCACCGCCTCATGCATACCATATTTTTCGCCAATAAACGTGTGGTGCAGGAAACTGCTTTTCGCGATGGCGCGGCTTCCATCTCCTATGCTGCGAAAGAATTAGCGGAGGATCTATTAGTGGGCACACGCGAACCAAAAGTGCTCGTGGTAGGGGTGGGTGAAATTGGTCAGGATTTTTGTTTAAACCTCGACAATTCAAAACTCCGCAATGTAACGATCCTGAATCGCACGCCTGAAAAAGCGGAAATATTGGCGGCCAAATGCGGATTTCAGTTTTGCGGGATTGAAAGATTAAAAGATGAAATAGCCAAGGCGGATATCATCATTAGTTCAGTTTCCGGAAGTGAACCGTTGATCAGCCGCGAGCTGATGAAAGAGATCAAAATATTTTCTCACAAGTTCTTTATTGATCTTTCCATTCCAAGAAGTATCGAGCCTTCCATTGAGGAAATCCCCGGTGCCATTATATATAACCTTGATGATATTGAGGAAAAAACTTCGGAAGCACTGGAAAGGCGTATCGCTTCGATCCCACAGGTTCAGAATATTATTAGTCAGGCCATCAGTGAATTTGAAGATTGGTCAAAAGAAATGGTGGTGTCCCCTACCATTCAGAAGCTGAAAAATTCTTTGGAGCAAATCAGGAAGGAAGAATTAACCCGCTTTCTCAAGAATGCAAAACCGGAAGAAGCTGAAAAACTTGAGGAAATGAGCAGGTCACTCATGCAAAAAATACTGAAGTACCCTGTACTCCACTTAAAAGCCGCCTGCAAACGAGGCGATGCAGACTCCCTAACGGATATCCTGCACGACCTTTTTAATCTTGAAAAGAATCCTGAAAAAAAGGGATGATATGGTGATCTGTTCATGTTCGCTACCATAAACTCCGATTCTTTGGCCATTTTGTTGCAGATTCCGGGGCTGTTATTTTTTCATTTTCTCAAAACTTTGTCATCTGGGCCCGATGGCTATCGGATTGTTAACTGTCAACTGCTTGCATTTCCTGTAATTTTCTTTGTTTATCTTCGACCTATTCTTAATTAAGCGCTCCACCGGTGATTGGGGAAGAGAAAAAATTCATTAACCTCATTAACGAACATCAAGGGCTGATCCACAAGGTCTGTATCATGTATGAGAACGATCGCGAGGTTCGCAATGATCTTTTCCAGGAGATTGTACTGCAGCTCTGGAAATCATTTCACACTTTCAGAGGCGAAGCCAAAATAAGTACCTGGATGTACCGCATTGCTCTCAACACAGCAATTTCAGGATATCGCAAACAAACCCGCCTTGTGCAAACTGAGGATCTGCACGAAATTCATTTCAATATATCCGAACAATACGGCGGGGAGGATAGAGAAGAAAATGAACTCAAACTTCAGTGGGCCATCCGGCAGCTATCTGAAATTGAACGCGCTATGATCATGATGGCCCTGGAAGAAATTGCGTATGAGGAGATCGCAGAAACCATTGGCATCACGCAAAACAATGTAAGGGTTCGCATGAACCGGATCCGGGAAAAATTAAAAAAACTTATGTGCCCCTAAAATGGAATTAGACGATTTAAAAGATATATGGAAAAAGCAAGGCTTTCAACCTAAGGATGAGGCGCAACTCGCTATCATGTTAAAAGGAAAAAGCATTTCTATCATAACACGGTTAAAACGGAATGTCTGGCTGGAGCTCATTTTTACTTTTTTGGGAGGATTAGCTTTGTTGATCTACGCATTGACCCTTCCTGAAGGCTCACTCAAATGGACGTCCATATCAATTCTTATTTTATTCGCGATCTATTCGTTCTATTATTTAAAAAAGCTGCAACTGCTGAATGGATTTGATCCGGGTAACGATATCAAAGCCAACCTTGAACGACTTATACTGAACCTCAAAACTTATTTAAAATTCTATAAACGGAGTTATTCTATACTGTACCCTGTCTATTTCCTGCTCGGGCTCCTGTTCGGAGGGATTGAACAAGGGGCCACCGCCTTCTTCCACCGGCTGGCCAGACCGGATGTCATTGCGACCCTTTTACTTGGCGCCAGTTTATTTTTCATTTGCAGCACCTGGCTGACCACTTGGTATCTTAAAAAACTTTATGGTAACCATTTGCAGAAACTGGAGGCGTTGCTGAAGGATCTTTATGGGTATGAAAAAGTTG
>JAYSOP010000463.1:0-4652 GCA_043722905.1 Chryseolinea sp. | reverse complement strand
ACGATCGATAACTATGATTGGTATTTAAACAACCTGGTAAAACAAGCCACGCAGTCGAATAAAAAAATCAACGAAAATAAACTTGGCCAGCTTTATATTGATCACGTTTTTAACAGCATCCTTTTTTATGATAAAGTGGCCCGGCAAAACTTAGGTCGCTCTCCTAAACATGTTTTGCTTTACATGAAAATGATCTTGCAGCGCTTTATTTAGGCGATCTTATTATTCATCTTCAAACAAAAGGATGGAAGATTATAAGTCCTGTTGATGCCTATATGGATCCCATTGCCACTCATGTTCCTGATGTTTTATTTAATGGACAGGGTCGGGTAGCAGCCATTGCCTGCGAGAAAGGAATTCCGGCAAGAGACCTTGTACAAATATCAGAAGATGAAGAATACCTGGACAAACTTGTGAAGGATTCTCATATCTTCGAATAGCCTGGCCGATTAAAAAATCAACCATAAGCATTCGGGCATTGTATTTTACTCCCTTCGTGCTAAACGAACGAAGTAAAAGATGAATATAAAAAGTACCATCGGAGGACTTGCTGGTGCATGTGCTCTCACCATATTAAACCAAAGTGTAAAAAAACTGGATAAAGACGCACCCAGATTGGATTTGCTGGGAATGAATGCGGTAGCGCGTTTGATGAAGGGTAATGATATCGTATCCATGACGGCAAAAAAACTTTTTCCTACCGCTTTAGCAGGCGATCTCGTAACGAACTCCCTCTATTTCAGTATGGCGGATTCCGGCAACAATCAAAAAACACTGATCCGGGGAACACTGTTGGGACTTGGCGCAGGCCTGGGTGCCGTAACATTGCCTAAAACACTGGGATTAAATGAGGATGCCACCACACGAACAGTCAAAACCAAAGTTCTTACTGTTGCCTGGTATGTAATCGGCGGCCTTGTAGCCGCTGCGGCTATTAACCTTTTGCAAAAAAACAACCGGCCACAGTATAGTACCGGATATTTTAAAAATTAGTCGGTGGATCGACGATTCAAAACCAAAAAAGAAATATGATAAAGGCGCTTGCATTTTTGCTCACGCTAGTTGGATTCGTATCACTATCAATAGGCGTGTTAGGACTTTTTGGAAAGGATGTGGTATCGCTCAGTCCATGGGCTTTAACCATTTTAGGATTCATTTTTTTTATTGGAGGCATCAGCATGCTGAAGAGTCGCCGTGATACAGATGAGATTAGATGAGTGCAGGTTGAAAGGCAGGTTGAAAGACTAGTTGAAAGCAGGTGAAAAAGCAGGTTGATTGCAGTCATCAAGTGCCTTTGTCCATGATGGTCCAAAGCTTGTACCCTAGCGTTAACTGAAGGACCCGGTTTTGGTATTTAATTTTTTCGTTTCCTGACTGCCCTACAATATTGTACGGCTCTCGCACGCTAAAAAGCCCTGCACTATATCGTATGGTGAAGGTTAGTTTTGGCCCATCAAAACGGAATCCACCATCCAGGCCAAGGTCAAATTTATTATTGTAAATGTTGCTCTCATTTCCGTTCTCGGATCTGGCCGAAAAAAGATACCCTAGTTCAGGACCAATCTCGGCAAAAATATTATCCCTTAGTTTGAACTGAGCCAATAAGGGCACTGTAATATAATGAAGATTAATGTTTGGGTTGGCCCTAAAACCTTTGTTCGAATACACCAGTTCTGCAGCCATCCCTACCTTTTCATGGATCATTGAATTAAGAAAAAATCCGCCATGGAAACCTGTCTTAATCGTAAACTCTGACTCAACATCCAGATCGATATAATTGGTTATTACGATATCTGAAATGTTCAGTCCGGCTTTAACACCGAATTGCGTTTGTCCAAAAGAAAAAGTGGTTGAAAATAAACAGACCAAAAAATTGAAATTCGCCATTTCAGAACAATTACACAATAGTAAAAAACCTTTTCCATATAACGTTATTATTAATGAAGAGAAGGGTTGGCCCCAAAACGTAAAATAAAAAAGCCTGAATTTCTTCAGGCTTTACCGAACAACCAAAACTAAAAATTAATCTATGGCTCCGTTGTCAATGAAAAAACTATTGACAGAGGTGGTGAGCTTATATCAGTCAATAAATAGGCAAAACGGTTTTATTATATAACAGAAATACTGTTAATAAGTTATCCGGATTGGAATTTTTTCATTTCCCCTACCAATAGACCTCCAGATTGCTGGACCAGACAATCGGTCCGACTATATGATTGGAAAGTGGTTCC
The DNA here is from genome assembly GCA_043722905.1 of Chryseolinea sp. GTDB lineage: Bacteria > Bacteroidota > Bacteroidia > Cytophagales > Cyclobacteriaceae > Chryseosolibacter. The sequence continues at coordinate 2,421 of JAYSOP010000463.1, read as the reverse complement.
GGGTAAAAATTCTATGGGCCGAAAACATTATTGGTTCACGGTTGTTCCTTTGGAACCAGCGGAAGAAGGAACCGACAGGGGGGCTGTCGATCATAAATTTGTGTCAATCACGCCATTGCGACTTGACCTAACGAATGAAATAGAACTCCGGAATGCCTTGAATAAGCAGCCGGTCTAAGGCCCAACTTCAATATTTTAATTTTAGTCCTTCACTACAAATAGGATAATGGTCCCGGGGAAAGCTTAAAAATTAAAACATATTTCTTTAGGCTGGGTGAAGAAATTTAAATCCATTGTACCTTAAAACGAGTAAAGCAAAAAATCATAAATCAATAACCAATCAATCATGAAAAGAAAAGCAACAGCGGTATGGACCGGTTCAGGAAAAGAGGGTAAGGGCAATCTTACCACGCAAAGCACTACATTAAATAAAACACAGTATTCGTTTAACACGAGGTTCGCTGAAGGAGTAGGAACAAATCCGGAAGAACTGGTAGCGGCGGCTCATGCGGGATGTTTCGCAATGAAATTGAGCTTTGTTTTGGGAGAAGCAGGTTTTAAACCAGACGAACTTAATGTAGAATGCGCGATTAGCCTGGTTGACGGAGCAATAACCGGAGCGCATCTTGTATTAAAGGCCAAAATCCCCAACATAAGCCAGGAAAAATTCAATGCTTCAGCAGAGGAAACCAAAAAAAACTGCATCATTTCGAAACTGTTAAATACCAACATTACAATGGAGGCTACGCTGGTTTAACCAAGATTAACCCAATTTGGGATCTTGTAGATTCCATTCTACACCTCAGGCATTCATTGAAAAAATAATAGCGTTAAACGCCCGAAAAATTCGTTTACCTAGGTTTATGTACGGTTAAGCCGCAAAATAAACTTAATAGGGATATGCATAGGATCAGCGGGCAAAATAAATTAAATTAAGGTAGCGCTAAACAGCCGGTTCGGCATGGGTTTTTAGCAACGGGGATTAAGACTTTCAAAAGTATTGACCTTTGCTGAATACCCTGAAATAATTACGCTTTACCTATATCAATGAAAGTACTGATGTTTGGCTGGGAGTTTCCCCCTCACATTTCTGGTGGCCTTGGGACTGCTTGTGCAGGATTAACGCATGCTCTTGAAAAAGGAAATGTGAAGGTACTGTTTGTCGTTCCAAAACTGTATGGCGGTGAAAAAGCTGACCATACAAATTTTATTGATGCAAGCCACATTCCCATCCTTCAGCAGAAGCTGACTGCCTATTTGAATACAGAATATCCGGATCCTGGCGCTCAAAAATTCTCTAAGAAATCTAAATCTCCGAAAGCAAAAGGCAATATTCAGCGGATAGAAGTATCGTCCCTCCTGTCACCGTATACTTCCGTCCTGTCGGATGCGAGAACTGCTTACGGACTCGAAAGTTGGAATTATTCCTTTGATACTTTCGATGAAAGAACAATTCCGGGAAACCGATCACATTCCCCCAATGTCGATGGGGATACATTTGAATATGTAAAGGAAGCCTACGCTTTTTCAGGAACTTATGGTCCGAACCTTTTAGAGGAGGTGCAACGGTATGCCCAGACTGCCCGAGAGATTGCTGGAGAAAATATTTTCGATGTTATTCATGCCCATGACTGGATGACCTACCTGGCCGGGGTTCAGGCAAAAAAAATAAGTGGTAAACCACTCATTGTTCATGTGCATGCAACCGAAATTGACCGGTCCGGCAAGCAGGTAAATCCGCAGATATTTGCTATCGAGAAGCAAGGTATGATGCTTGCGGACAAGGTGGTCACGGTAAGTAATTGGACTAAAAATATAGCGGTCAAACATTATGGAATTGATCCCGACAAAATTGAAGTCGTTCACAATGGCATTAATCCCAAAGCGAATTTTGATACGGATGCCTTACCTCCACCGCTGGGTTCGCACATCGTAACTTTTCTGGGTAGGATCACCCATCAAAAAGGTCCGATGTATTTTGTAGAAGCGGCGCGAAGGGTCCTTGAAAAATTTCCAGATGCCCATTTTGTCGTGGCAGGGTCAGGAGATCAGCTTCCTTTGATGATCGAAAGAATTGCCGCGTTAAGGTTATCTGACCATTTTCATTTTACCGGATTTTTGAAAGGAGTGGATATCGACAGGGTCTGGTCCATGTCAAATGTGTATGTCATGCCTTCCGTTTCCGAGCCCTTCGGTATCGCTCCGCTGGAAGCGATCCAGGCAGGGGTACCGGTTATTATTTCCCGTCAGGCTGGCGTTAGTGAAGTGATGCCTCATGCTATCAAAGTGGACTTCTGGAATAGTGAAGCATTGGCTGAGGCAATCTGTAATCTGCTCCGCTTTAAAAGTCTTGCCAACACATTAAAGAAAAACAGTGCGGAAGAGATTAAATCAATTACCTGGGATAAGGCAGCGAAAAAG
>JAYSOP010000462.1:0-2387 GCA_043722905.1 Chryseolinea sp. | reverse complement strand
GCCAATTTTAGCGCCAGCATTCATGGATTCCACCGCTCTTCCACTGAGGGATCCGAAACTCATGGCAGAAATATTTAGCACGCTAGCCTGGTAAGGCTGAAGGCAATCCTTATTGCCAACGGAAACACGGGGGTGATGATCTACTTTATGAAAATCAATGGGCACAATAGAATGACTCATCCATTCATAGCCCTCAGAATACACATTTAATTGTGTCCCAAACGGTGTAGTATCAACTTGTTTTTTTGCCCGCTGATAAATGACTGACCTGTCATTTCTGTTGATGGGCGAACCATCGGTGTCTGATTCAACAAAGTACTGCTGGATTTTCGGCCTGAAATCTTCAAAGACGTAACGCAGTCTGCCTAGAACGGGAAAGTTGCGTTTAATGGATTGTTTTGTTTGAATCATGTCGGCAATGCCCATGTATATTACCGGCGCAATCAAAAGAAAGGCAAATAGAACCTGCCATTGAAAATAACTCCATACCAAAATCAACGTTGTGATAACAACGCTGAAAAGAACAAAAGATTTTCTCATAGTGGGGTTAGGTAATACCACAAATATACAAAAAGCAATTTATACACCGTGCCGCCAAAAAGACTGTTTTTGTTGAAGCCATTATTTTGATTGCGGTTTCATAAACATTATCTTAACGTATCAAATGATCGCAAAGCAATGAGGCGGTATCGTAAAACTTGGATTTTCCTGCTCATCATTGTCTTTGTCATTCAATTCATACAGCCCAAAAAAAATACTTCCAAGGGCATCGGCGAGAATGACATCAGCAAAGTTTATGCGATACCATCGGGCGTTCACCAGACTTTCACTCAAAAATGCTATGATTGCCACAGTAACAATACGCGATACCCCTGGTACTATAACGTACAGCCTATTGGCTGGTGGCTTGCTGCCCATGTCTACGATGGAAAAGAAAATTTAAATTTTTCAGAATTCAGAACCTACCGGGAAGATAAAGCAAAAGACAAACTGGAAGAGATCGTTGAGATGGTGGAAAAGCGTTCCATGCCACTGAAAACATTTGTGATGATGCACCCTGAAACCGAAATAACTCCGGAGGATGAAAAAATTATACACAGCTGGATCTCTACCCTACTGAAGACCGAAGATTAATTATAACGCACAAAGGCCGGCGCCTTTACAAATCCCGCACTGTACTTAACCCTGAGATTACTGGTCACACGGATATTAACCGAACTCAGATCTTCAATCGTTCTTGGATAATAAATAATACGCAACTCAACAGTTCCGAATATCAGGTTTTCATTTCGGGTCCGGATTCCTCCGCCAAAACCAAAATAGGGCTTCTCATGGAAAATGCTCTGGTCATTGTCGGATATCATGGCCATTTCACCAAATCCAAAAGGCGCAAAACGAAATCCGAGTAAATTCCAGGGTGTAAAGGCGAGGGTTTCGGTATTAATGTGGAATCTTTTTGTCCCCCAGAGGCTATCTGCCCGAAAATATTGCAAACCAAATTCGTTGTTGATATCCAGGGGGATCGAGGTTCGCTGTTTATAAATTCTTGAATAGTCCAGGTTAAAAGACTGGCGGAAAAGAAAGGCTCCCTGAGGAATCAGGCGGCTTGTTAAGGATCCGGATAGAAGAACGATTGCATCTTCCAAACCATTTTTAGTAAATCCTCCCGTCCTTATGCCTACCGTATAAAATTCACCTAATCTTGAAACAAAGGATTTTTCTGCCTCAAGGCCAAAGTATGGCCTCTGCAGTCCGCGTTGTCTTGCCCAGCCTGTGATAAGAGAGATATTGTGTCCATAGGGAACATCTTCGGTTCTTCCAAAGCCGTAGATGTAGCGGGCCGTATAAAAATTCTGTTTAAAAAAAGTAATGGATCCCAATACAAAGGTTTGATCATTATATAAGGGTCTTTGTTGTTCACGCGATTGAAAGGGGACTCTTGTAAAATGCTGATCCAATGCCCTGATGGCAACAAAATGCCGGTTACGATCACGGGTGATGCTGTTGGCGCCGATATTGTAACCCACCCAGAAATCATTGATCACGTATCGGTAATCCCTAAAGAGCGAGTCATTCAAATTGAAAAAATTGTTCGACCAGTTTCTACTTAATTCCATTCCGCCCGCATACCGGGTATAAGGAGAAACAAGTGGTCTGTTAAGCCGGATATAATAGGCTTTTTCATTTTCTTCCCCGTAACTGCTTCCCGTATTGAGTTGGGTATAACCCACCGTGGCATCTATGAACGAGCCCGCGATATTATTTTTGCGATAAAGAAATTCGTAGTTGAAATCAGGGTCGCGATTGGGTTCAATTAGCCCATTAAACTGAAGTCGTTGCCCCCAGCCTAGAAGGTTAGCATCGTAAAGCCTCAATTTTGTACGAGA
>JAYSOP010000461.1:0-6429 GCA_043722905.1 Chryseolinea sp. | reverse complement strand
GGTATTCTGGCTGATCCCCTGCTCATCAACATAGTGTTTCAGGTTTGCGCGGGTATCTTGTTTTGTGTCTTTCAGCCACCAGCCTACCGTTGTATTATTGTCATGGGTGCCTGTGTAGGCAACAAAGTTGGGTGTATAGTTGTGTGGGATGTAATCGGAGGTCGTCATATTATCACCGAAGGCAAACTGCAATACTTTCATACCCGGAAAATTAAATTCATCCCGCAAGGCATAGACAGCGGCATCGACATCTCCCAGATCTTCTGCTATAAAGGGGAGTTTTCCCAGTTTCTGAAAAACAGTATTAAAAAAATCGTGGCCTGGTCCGCGCTGCCATTTACCGTTGACAGCCGTCTTTTCTCCTGCAGGAACCTCCCAAAAGGAAACGAATGCGCGAAAGTGATCGAGGCGTACCAGATCAAAGAGTTCAAAATTTTTCCGGATTCGGTCAATCCACCAACTGTAACCTCTCTTTTTTAAGACATCCCATCTGAAAACGGGCATGCCCCACATTTGGCCTTTAGCATTGAAGTAATCGGGTGGAACACCCGCAATTCCTGCCATGTTCCTCGCATTGTCAAGTTTAAAAATATGGGGGTTTGCCCACACATCTGCCGAATCATAGCTTACATAAAAAGGAAGGTCACCAAACAGGAGTACGTTCAGGTTATTGCAAAAGATTTTCAACTCCCGCCATTGTTTGTCAAATATATATTGCAGCCATTTAACTTTGTTGATACGCTCCATATGGAAACGGTTCACGTCCCCCAGAGATTTGGGCTGACGCTGCTTATAGGCTGTGGGCCATTCATACCACGGTTTGTTTTCATGCTGGTCTTTTAACACGACATAGGTGGCGTAGTCATCCAGCCAATAGCCCTCCCGTTTGCAAAATTCCCGAAATGGCAAATGGGCGGTACCATTGCTTAAAAAAGTACGAAAGCCTCTTTCAAAAAGGACATCCCTCACGAGCTCGGCCTCCTTGTAATTGACCTTGCCCGAATTATTAACCTGGAATTTTTTTAAATCGTGAGGGCTTATCAAACCATCTGAAGCCATTTTTTCAGGACTGATAAGCAAAGTATTTCCGGCCATACTGGATACAGCGCTATAGGGGGAGAAGGCCTGGTCCTCGCCCGTGGGATTAAGCGGCAGCAATTGCCAATAGCGTTGTCCGCTTTGGTTCAAAAATTCCGCAAACCGTTCTGCTTCAGGACCCATATCACCAATACCAAAGGAAGAGGGTAAGGATGAAATGTGTAACAGGATTCCGGCCCCGCGACGGGGATCCGGATGTATTTTCCTTACATTTACTTTTGAGGATCGCTTAACCTTTGTGGTCTCATTCGTCATGCCTTTGGATTTTTTAACAAAAATATAGAGCGGCCTTCTACATTTAGTGTGTCACCAGGGGTGAGCATTTCTTCCGACGAAATAAAACCCTCAGATGTATTAAAAACTTTTAACCAGCGATCACCATACTTTCTTTCCGGTATTATGTACTGCACAGATTCATGGCTGGAGTTGAAGATCATATAAAATGAATCATCAACATAGGGATCTTCTTTTGGGCCCAATGAGTGCAATCCACGTCCATTGAGATAAATTCCCAAAGATTTGGCAAAAGTTGTATTCCAATGTTCATCCGTCATTTCGTTGCCTTCCGGAAGAAACCACGCTATATCCTCCGCACCAACACCTTTTATGGGCTGACCTTGAAACCAACGTTTCCGGCAAAAGCAAGGATGATTTCTTCTAAGTGAAATTAACTGCCGCGTAAAATTAGTAAGTTCTTCGTTTGCGCCCTTCCAATCCACCCAGGAAATTTCATTATCCTGGCAATAAGCATTGTTATTGCCTTGCTGGGTTCGACTCATTTCATCACCTGCCAGTAGCATTGGCACTCCCTGAGAAAGAAATAATGTGGCCAGCAAATTTCTTTGCTGCCGCTTTCGCAGGGAATTTACTTCCGCTTTATCAGTAGGACCCTCAGCTCCGCAGTTCCATGAGCGATTATGGCTTTCACCATCCTGATTTTTTTCACCGTTTGCATCATTATGTTTTTCATTATACGACACCAGATCATTTAGGGTAAAACCATCATGCGCTGTAATGAAATTGATGCTGGCAGTTGGCCGACGATAATCTCCCTGGTATAAATCCGGGCTTCCGGTTAATCGTGCTGCAAATTCCCCCAACATGCTGTCAGCGCCTCGCCAGAAATCCCGGATACAATCGCGGTATTTCCCATTCCATTCAGTCCATCCAGGAGGAAAATTTCCGACCTGATATCCGCCTTCCCCGATATCCCAGGGCTCGGCAATCAGTTTTACTTGAGAAATGACAGGGTCCTGATGGATTACGTCGAAGAAAGAACCGAGTTTGTCCACTTCATGCAATTCTCTGGCAAGCGTAGATGCCAGATCAAACCTGAAGCCATCTACGTGCATTTCTAACACCCAGTAGCGCAGACTATCCATCATTAATCGCAAAACGTTCGGCTGATGTGCACGAAGTGTATTTCCAGTACCGGTATAGTCATTATAATAACGTTTATCGTCCATCAGTCGGTAATACGAAACATTATCAATTCCTTTAAAAGATAAAGTCGGTCCAAGATGATTGCCTTCAGCCGTATGGTTGTATACTACATCGAGTATCACTTCAATGCCGCCCTTATGAAGTTCCTTCACCATGCTCTTAAATTCATTAACCTGTTCGCCGGTTACGCCAGAACTTGAATAGCGTGCGTCAGGCGCAAAGAATCCGATAGAATTATAGCCCCAATAATTCGTGAGCCCTTTTTCTTTTAAATGACGATCCGCTACAAAATGATGGACCGGCATTAACTCGACCGCCGTGATGCCTAGGGCTTTCAAATAATTAATCGTAGCTGGATGGCCCATTCCGGCGTACGTTCCCTGAATTTCTTTCGGAATATCAGGATGCTGTTTGGTAAATCCTTTGACATGGGTTTCGTAGATAATGGACTTATGGTAAGGTATTTTCGGAGGGCGATCTCCTGACCAATCAAAGTTATTGTCCACTACTACCGATTTAGGAATAAATGGAGCGCTGTCGGTATGGCTTCTTTTAAAATCTTGTTTATCATCTCCCACCTCATATCCAAAAAGAGAGTCATCCCATTCTATGGTACCGGCTATTGCTTTGGCGTAGGGATCAATCATTAACTTCGATGGATTATACCGATGGCCATTGCCAGGATCATAGGGACCGTGCACCCGGTAACCATACAACTGTCCGGGTTTTATATCCGGAAGATATACGTGATACAGGTGGTGCGTACGCTCAGGCATATTAATGATGACAGTCTGTGAAGCCCCCATCATTTTATCGAAAAGGCACAATTCCACGCCAGTTGCATTTTCTGCGTACAAAGCAAAGTTTACTCCATGCCCGTCCCAGGTCGAGCCGAGCGGAAAGGGGGTTCCGGGAAAAATATTTATATTCAAATTGTTACAATTTTTATTTAATAGAAAAAAAAGTGTACCCGGTTTAAATAATAGGCCTCAGCGAAGTCCCTCCTAAAGTGACTTCAGATTCATAACCCAACCGGAGTGTTGGTTTTTTTCGCTCTGCCTCTCAGCTTCCATTACAGAGAGATCATTTTGTCATCTGGACTACCGGGATTTTTTCCATAGGTCTGACAGGCAAAAGGGGTGGCAACATTTATACCATTACCAAATGCGTAATGAGACTTCGGAGCCTCAGCTGTATTCGGCTGGTTGACAGATAACATTCGCTGGTCGCACGTTGAACGATAACTTCGTTAACATACCGAGGGTTATTGATAAAAGAGTTGCAGGTTAAGCCTTCTGAATTGAGGAACCCTGAAAGTATAATATCAAGGGTTGATTATTCTTACTGCCAGATAAGCTCATGATAATGGCTCTAACTTACCGGCAGCCATTTCGCACAGGTGCTCGACACTGCTGCCTTTTTCCGAGGTTGCATTCATTAATTTTCACACTGAAACACGGTCAATAGCGGTGGTACTCAGCGGTTGCCTTATTAAAATCGGCTAACGAATCTCTCGCAGACAGGTTTTAATGAAGTGCGACAGTTTTAATTATTTGCGGAAGAAGATCCCCAGCATCAGCGACAATAAAGTCACTTTCAGGGCTCCTTCCTGGGATTAGACGATGGCGAGAGCTTAATTTTCTTGTCATAAAGTTCCTTTATTTCAAATGGTACGGTTTGCAAAGTTACTGACGGCTGTGACGATCTCTTGCTATTAACTTTTCTCATCAGTGGGCTGAGTGGATCAAAAGCAATATCCATTTTAAAGCAGGGTTTCCATCTAAACCGATTTATTTTGCGCGGTAAAATATTTCGTTTGAAGGAATGAGCCCAAATTTCCAGGTCCTTGTTTTTACTGAATAAAAGTCCACCGGAACAAAGAGCTCTATTTTTTTTCTTCATCATTAGGGGATTGGTCATGATTCTTTGATTACAAGCGATAAAATATCAGTTTCAGCACTTAAAAATTTATATATGTATCGGCGTATACCCATGGCGTTGCTTTTATTCACTACGGATGAAGTTAACTTAATGCCGCTTGGTTCCTTAACGCGGGTATGGTATGGCACGAAAATATTGATCACACACCATAAAGTTGACCAAAAATGAACTTAGACTTTCCGGCTGTTGGAGCCTTCTTACTAGACCAGGATATCTGCTCCTTTTCAGTCTGGGCGCCGCTTAAAAATAAAATAGAGGTGATATTACCGGATGCCAATGAAAGCTTCCCGCTTACTAAAGATGACTATGGTTTCTGGTCGGGCACAAAAAAACCAGTTACGACGGGAACAGACTACTTTTTCAGGATTGATGGAGCAAAGCATGTTCCGGATCCGGCTTCCCGTTCGCAACTACAGGGAGTTCACGGCCCTTCAACTGTAGTGGATACATTTTTTACCTGGACAGATCTCCAATGGAAAGGATTACCCCTTGGTGACATGGTAATTTACGAATTGCACGTGGGAACCTTTACAGAGAGTCACGACTTCGAGGGAGTGATATCCAAACTTCCTTACTTGCGATCTTTAGGCATAAACGCTATCGAACTCATGCCACTTTCTCAGTTTCCGGGCAGCAGAAACTGGGGTTATGATGGTGTTTTTCCTTTTGCCGTTCAGGCATCGTATGGCGGCGTGTCAGGTTTAAAAAAATTAGTGGATCATGCCCATCATTTTGGCATTGCCGTTATTTTGGACGTAGTGTATAATCATCAGGGACCGGAGGGAAATTACCTCGGAGAATTTGGCCCCTATTTTACCAATAAATATAAAACCGGATGGGGCGAGGCTGTCAATTTCGATGATGCGTGGTGCGATGGTGTACGCCATTACTACTGGCAGAACGCATTGATGTGGCTGGATGAATTTCATATTGACGGTCTGCGCATGGATGCCGTTCACGCGATCTGGGATTTCAGTGCACATCATTTTATAGAAGAACTGAATAAAAAAGTCAGGGACCTGGAAAAAAAGGTGGGACGGAAAAAAGTACTCATAGCAGAATTTGACCTGAACAACCCGCGCTACATTAATCCGGTTTCCAAAGGAGGATATGGTATGGACGGACAATGGATTGATGAATTCCACCACTCCCTTCACTCCCTTGTTACAGGTGAGGTAGATGGCTACTATGAAGATTTCGGTGAGGCTGATCATTTGTCTAAATCGCTCAAAGAATCGTATGTCTATACCGGTGAATACTCCATACATCGAAAAAAACTTTTTGGCAGGTCACCAGAAGGTACCACCTATGATCAGTTTATAGTGTTTGCCCAAAACCACGATCAGATTGGCAACCGGATGCTCGGCGACCGGCTCTCTACTCAACTTTCGCACGAGGGTTTAAAACTTTCCGCAGGAGCTTTTCTCCTTTCGCCGCATGTACCGATGTTATTTATGGGTGAAGAGTATGGAGAAAAAAACCCCTTTCAATATTTCATCAGTCATACCGATAAGAAACTGGTAGAAATGGTAAGAAAAGGTCGCAAAAAAGAGTTCTCCTACTTTAAATGGCAAGGGGAAGTGCCTGACCCGCAATCGGAAGAAACTTTTGATCAATGCGTTTTGTCCTGGGACATAGATGACAACGGGCATTCTAAAAAATTGTTTGCCTTTTATCAATACCTGATCGAATTCAGAAAAAACAGAACGGCCATGAAAGGCAAAACACGTGATACACTTAATGTACTCCCTTCCTCTGATCGCATCATTGCTTTCGAAAGAAAATTCCAGGACGACTATCTGCTTGTCGTCTTGAATTTTAATAAACAATCCGTCTCCTTTCCATTATCTGAAAATGGAAAATTAAAAAAGATCGTCGATTCATCATCCACCGAATGGAGTGGACCCGGCGAAATTACCCCGTCTATAGAAATGAATGAAATCATCA
>JAYSOP010000460.1:0-3597 GCA_043722905.1 Chryseolinea sp. | reverse complement strand
TTTAGTCCCTTAATTCGAAAGGTCGGGACTTGAATACTTAATATGATGTCATTTAAATTTTCTGTATAGATGGTGAAGGCTACTTTCAGCCGTTTGTTGTTGATTTCCCCTTCTTCGTTTTCGGGTTCAAAGAGGTCATTTGAAAATTCCAGTTCCGCGTCAAGATTAACACCGATGAAGCCTCCGCAATCGAATTCAACGTATGACCTGTCGGCACCCTTAATAGTGATAAGGGAAGTGGAATTGAATTTTATCGCATGATCACCCAGGAGATAAACCTTCGCATTTCCCCCAATACCGCCTTCAGCAGATAGTGGTATGGCTCCGTGAAACGCGATCCGGGACCCCGTTTGAGGAAGGGCCAATGATACATATATGTCCATCACGGCGCCTTCTTTTGTAAATTGAATTCGATCTATGAGAATACTATAATCAACTACCCCGCCTGATTTTACTACGCCAATGGGTAATTCTATTTCTGATAACGCATCCAGCGATTCAAGAAACCTTTGTCCACTCAGCACTTTTTCCAGTAGCGCATGCGCATGATTTCTTTTGTTGAGTATAGAATCGGCGACCGTAGATGCGGATGCAACAATGGGATCTGTTTTTGTGGATACATTTTCGGCTATTGAGATGGTCTCAAAAGTTCTGAATGGGCCTGCTTTCAATATTGGCTTCAATACCTCAACCTTAGCTGTAACTCTAGTTGAATCACTGATGGCAAATGCAGGCATGTGCGAGGCAATAATGCACGGCAGAATAAGAAGTAAACTTCTTAACAAGGGTCTTTTCATGTGAGGGTCTTCTTAATTACTACAAGTTCTATATGTTCAAAATCTATCGTTTAATATGGTATAGTCTTTATGTTTATCAAACCATTGCCGGACTGTAGCGAGAGCATTGGTATAGTCGTTGGTTTGGAGATCTCCACTTTGGTCTAGTGTAATCGGGTAACCCTCGATAATAGAGGCTAGTTGTTCCATTATCCTATAGCCACAAATAATCTCGGTCTCTTTTTCTGAATCTGCTGACATGCATTTTTTTTCGTCACTGTTTAATGCTTCAATAAGAAAATCAACGGCTTGCCTTTGGCGAGTATAAATAAGGTCTGGAAATAGTTTATAGACCACGTCATCATTGACAGGTATCTTTGCAACTCGCTGCATGAGATCTTGCAATGCCTGGGAATCACCCATCCGTGCAAGCGACAGGAGGGTAGCCCACCGAATTTGTCTTGAATTTCCTGGTTGTGAATACGGGCGAATTTCTTCTATAAGTTCTTTGAGATTGAGAAAGCCTGCGAGTTTTATCAACTGGTCAAGAGGTTTACTTTTAATCGTCAGGCAGTGTTTTATATCATCTATCGCCGATTTTGAAAAATCATTCTTTGAAAATAACTCGAGATAACCCAGACCCAATTCTGCGTTTTGAAAATTCTTATCTCCGCAGGAATGTGAGAGCGTACGAACACCCTCGATCCGGATGGAACGAAATGTTGAGCGGGACGAAGCCAATTGCGTAATTTCATAGGCTTTTGCTCTTACTGCGCTCGCCGAATCATTCAAGTATGGATTCAGCAATGCAAATGTAGCGGTCGCGCTTTCAGGCAATAAAATCTGTAAGGGGATAGGTTCAAGTTTTCCTGATCGCACCTCCTTAAAATAAGAAGCCGTTATTTGACCAATATCCTGAGCTCCGGAATTAAAGTTTACCAGGCCTAGCATTAAAACTAAATAGAAAATTATCGGGCGGATTTTTATCATAATGTATCGTTGTTAATTGGAGGATTTCGCGCCCCAGATATTGTATTCCTTAAGGATTTGAAGGAAATCTTCCCTTTTAAAACTTCCGTTTCTTACTTCTTCAGATAGCTCCTGATTTGTACTGACAAGGTTTGACACGCTTTTGTTAAAATTCAAGAACATGACCTCCAGGAATTGATCATTTTTTTTATAGTACATCTTTGACCTCACTTTCTGATACCCGTCTTCATCCGTAATTACCTCATGGCACGTAAACACAGGAATAGTGCCGCTCAATATTCTTTTGCAGAAATTTCTCGCAATAGTCCAGGGCTTTGTGGTGATGTCTTCAATCCACCACAGCGACTCGTAGTGAGTGCCGTTGTAGCAAAACCCGAGAAGATTATCCGGATATAATTCCAAAGGCTTATCATCTTTTTGACTGATCACAACTTGTTTCTGCATCCAAACGGAGTCACCAAAAGGCATCGCTTGTGTAGCGGGTAGGATAAATTGGACTTGGACCGTGTCGCCCAGCAAGTCTACCAGATAATTTTTTTCCGACGATTGGAGATTAGCCGAAAAAAATAAAGGTAAGGTGGGGTCTATGGATAAAGGTTTATTGCTATTGCTTCGCGCACCATTTGCCGTAAATCTGCTTTTATGTTCATTCACTATTTCGCGAAGGTCGTACGCTTCGGCCTCCGTATTTTTTGAGGCATTCTTAATTTTTTCGAGATAATTAATGGCGCTATCAAATTCCTGAAGTCCAAACGAAAGCAGCGCCAGGTTGTAATGGATCATCCCGGAAACCTTTGGATTTATGCGGGCCTTTTTGTCTGGACTAGACTCTGATAATGCAGCTAACAGGATTGAAGCGGCTTCTCTTACCTTTGTTTTAAAGTTCTCGTCCAGGTACTCCCTTTTGTTTGTGGCGTATAAGAAAGCATCCCGTGTTAATGACATGGCCTTCGTAAGATCTTCGTATTCGCCGTTTTTGTCTTTTACGTAGCCAATGCTTATATATTGAGACTTCATCCCATATCCATAAAGACTAAAAATGATTTGTTTGAGCTCCTGGACCCTGTGCGATATTCGCTCCTCCTGTAGATGTTCCAGAAAAGAATAGTCTTTTTCAAATTGAGTGTACAAACCAATTTCCGTATCTGCCTGTCTGCCGTGAAATTTAGTTTGGAAGAAGCCGGGAAGATCCTGTTCCGTAACCTGCCCGCTATTCCTGATTATGCGAAGTTTTGCGGGGAATGAGTAGCTAATAATGTAATGGTATTTATGATATACGGTCTTTACACCATCCTTCTCTACGGTGTAGGGATTATCTTTTAATTCCTTGTTCGTGATTGAAAGTGGGCTGACCACTAACTCGAGATGCACCTCAGCATTTTCCGTGACGTGGCTAAAGCCTGGAATAGCAAGTGCATTTTTAAGGCTGTCTGCCTGATGACGTTTCAGCTCATTTCCCAAATCCTGGATGGTGGCAGAATACGTTTGCGGAGAAACATTAAGCGGTTTGAGTGGTAGCCTGTAAAGATTTAAGCTTACCATTTCATAATTGATGTTTTGCGAAAGGACAATAGAATACATTGTCATCGCAAGGATGAGGGTCGAGAGGGTTTTCATTTTTTTTGAGAGGGTTTTATCTAGTTACTACATGGTTGTATTGTTTAAGATCTATCATGAATTCAAATTCAAATATCGGTCTCCGCGCCGGCTCCTGTCTCGGGAAAGCTTGCATCCAAAGCGTTTAGCTTTATGAGTTTGTTTCGTTTGGTGTATAATCCCAATTCATTGATTTGTTGTTTTACTTTTATTGAAATCTAATTTTCACAGTGTT
>JAYSOP010000459.1:0-3916 GCA_043722905.1 Chryseolinea sp. | reverse complement strand
GTGGGAAGGATGTGACTTGGTGCGGAATGTTTGGCAAGAAAAAATTAGCCCTATGCAATACTCAGGCAAACAACTCCAGCTCTGCTTTACCTTTGCCGTCTGGGGTAGTATAGAAAGGTCTTTTCTCAATTACATAATTCGTTTCTTCATCTATACCCAGTGCGTGGTAAATGGTTTGGTGGATCTGATCTATCTTGATTGGCTTTTCGATCGTTTTGCATGGTCGTTCATCGGCTGTTTTCCCATAGGCATAACCTTGTTTTATTCCACCGCCAAACATCAATATGGAACATCCATCAGTAAAGTGCCGATGCATTCCGTAATGTTTAATGTCTTCAATGATATCCGGTTGTTTAACCTGTTCCTTAACCGCTGCACCAGGTCTGCCTTCTAGCATCATGTCACGGCTAAACTCACTCGCCAGGATTACGATGGTTCGATCAAGGTGTCCTGTTTTCTGTAAATCTTTTATCAGCTGCGCAATGGGCCCATCAATTTGTTTTTTCATTTCAATCAAACGGGTGTACCCGTTCTCATGGGTATCCCAACCTTTGAAGGGTTCATACTCAGTGGTTACGCTAATAAACCTTGCCCCCTGCTCAGTTAGCCGGCGGGCTAGCAAACAACCCAGGCCAAATTTTCCGGTATTGTACTTATCATAGTTTTCTTTAGGCTCCTGTGATAAATCAAAAGCTTTTGCTTCAGGAGAATTTAACAATCTGTAGGCTTGTTCCATTGAACGACGAAGGGATTCTTTTTGATAGTCGCTACCGAACTCGCCTACCGGGCTTTTTCCGATCAGTTCATTATACAACTGATTCCGTCTTTCAAAACGTTTGTAAGTCATGCCCTCCGGAGGTCTCACACTCTCCAGGCCTGTGGTGGGATCCGGTATCAAAAACGGTCCGAATTCATTTCCTAAAAAACCTGCGGTGTGAAACGCTTTCAATTCTTCTGCTTCACCCACGGTGAATCTTTGCCCGATGTCAATAAAGGCAGGGATCACCGGATTTTTAGGTCCGAGTTCCTTGGCAATCCAGGATGCGATGTGGGGTGTGGCAACCGTTTGCGGCGGCTCATAGCACGTATGCCAATGATATTGATGGCGGGAGTGCAAAATAAAACCAAGGTCCGCGGCTACATAAGAGCGTATAACTGTACCCAGGTTCATGATACTCCCTATGGATTGAAGCCCTTCAGAAAAAGAAACACCGTCCAATGCTGTAGGAACTGATTTAAAAGTACTGAGGACGTTATCTGCTTTCATACCCTTTTCAAAAGGGGTATATTTCTTAGGATCGAAAGTATCCGTGTGCGCCATCCCGCCGGCCATCCAGAGGAGGATCACTGTATCTGCTTTGGATTTAATTTTGGGTTTTGCACAAGAGCCTAGCATGCTTGCTGGCATACCAGCAGCAAGCGCAGCCAATGTGGCCGCACTGGTTTTTTGTAGAAACTCTCTTCTGTTCCAGCTATTATACATAACCTCTTTAATTACTTCAAATTACGATTTTATCGCGAATTAAAATATTATTTGAAACTCGGGAAGTAGCATTACCGCCCACAATAGGTCTTCAATATCATCATCCGTCGGTGATGGCCCCAACAATTTCAGAGCGACATCTATCTCCGGTTTTTGCGGATGGCGGCCCAGTGCTTTTTTATATATCTCTGTAACGGTTTCTTCCGGAGTCTGAAAGCTTTCCTTCCATTTTTTCGCACCTGCCTCCAGGGCGCTATTGAAGACATCTCCATTGGTGAGCTCAAGGGCTTGTAACAGATTTCCCTGTGAAGATCTTGTAGTGGAAACATTCTCACGATTAGGACGACCCAGTGCCGTCAGAAATAAATCGTTTTTTACCAATGATGCTCTTGCGTATGGTAACGTGTTGTTGGTCTCAGGGGAAGCCTTGAAAGGATTATAGATCTTGATCGTGTCGTGGTAGACTGGATAAACAACGGTGCTCACAGCGTCTGCAAATTGCTCGGCTGATAGCCTGCGCCGATGCATTCCTTTGAAAACATAGTCCGCGGCAATCACATCATTTTCATTTTTTATTTCAATGGAAGGCAACTGGTAGGTTTTGGAAGTAGTGATCGTGAAAATGAGATCTTTCAGGTCATTATTATTGTCCACAAAATTTGAGGCGAGCCAATCAAGCAAATCCTGGTTCCATGGCTCATTATCCATCAGGTCTACGGGTTCAACAATTCCCCTACCCATTAACTGCGCCCATATCCGGTTAACAATAGTTCGATAAAGCCGGCCATTTTTGGGCGTGATGAGATAGTCGGCGAGTTGTTTTAATTTCTCATCCACCGTAAGGGTGCTATCAATCTCTCCCAATTCTGAAAAAATTATTTTAGTACCAGCCATTTTTCCGGTGGGCTTATCACAACGGTTAATCTCCAGGGTGGAGTCAGAAAATATATTGGCAAAGGCATAGGCTTCAGACAATTTCCAATCGCTGATAAAACTATCATGACAGGAAGCGCATTTTAGATTGAGTCCCAGAAAAACCTGGGATATATTCTGGGCTGCCTGCATCTCCACGCGCTGACTGGCATTCACCGTGCCGCGCCATTGAATGCCCTTTATAAAGCCGTCAGATTTTTTGTCCGGGCTGATAAGTTCCCTGACAAATACATCGTAAGGTTTGTTGGCCTTTAAGGATGCGTATAGCCAGTCAGTTATCGCAAATCGGCCTCCGGTTATGTAGCCAGTGCCTGTGTAATCATTTCTCAAAGCGTCATTCCAGAAACTCAGCCAGTGTTGCGCGTAGTCGTCGTTGCGGGCAAGCAATTCTTTCACGAGCAACTCACGTTTACCGGAATTGTTGTCTACTACAAAAGCCGTTACCGTTTCGGAAGGAGGTAACAAGCCAATGATATCGAGATAAACGCGTCTGATAAAGGTATTGTCATCCACAACCTCAGGCCATGAAACCTTTTTCCCTTTAAAATATACGTCTACAAATCGGTCAATTGGGTTTGCTAAACCGGGCTGATCCGGTGGAAGGGCTGGCTTTCTGGGGGCTAATTTAGCTACCCGGTACACACTCTTTTCATCCGCATTATCAGGCCATGGTGCACCTGCTTTTATCCAGAATTGCAGTGTCGCGATTTCTTGTTCCGTTAGCTTTTTGCCTTTGGGTGGCATCGACTCTTCATCATCGCGGGGTAACAAAAGCCGCCTGATCATTTCACTTTTTTCCGGGCGCCCCACTGCGATCACGGCGCCAGATTCGCCGCCCTTCATCACAAATTCTTTTTTGTCCAGCCTTAGTTCACCCTTTATTTTTTGGTCGCTGTGGCATTTATAACAATTATGGGCGAAGATTGACCTTACTTCCAGATTAAGATCAGCCTGACGGCTTTTATCCATCGCTTTATTACCGGCAACGGTAAACTGCGCTAAATCGAAGTCAGGATTTCGGGGAAAGTCCTCCGTTGAATTCCAGGGAAGAACACTCGTCAGGAAATCAGGGCCATGCGTTAAGGACGCTCCAAAGTGTCCAGCTAAAAAAACTCCGACTACCGTAAGCGTGAGGATAGCCCGATAAGTTTTCAGGAGATTCCATTGCTGATTCCGGACAATATAGCGAAGCAAACCAACGGTTATTACCGACAATGCCGCAGTGGCCATTCCAGACCACTTGTGGACGGTAAGAATACTACCGCTGTATTGATCCTGCTCCTGCAGAAACCATCCTAAGATAACAGCAACCACGGCGCTTATCGCCCCGATGATGAGAATGATATTGATGGCAAATCGCAGTTCAGTTTTTTTTCGGTTTATGGTAAAGCACTCTAATAACAGGGCCACGATCAAAAAACCAATCGGAAAGTGAACAATCATAGGATGCAGGCGCCCGAGAAACTGCCAGAGCCAGAAATTGGCCGGGATTAAAGCGGC
>JAYSOP010000458.1:0-2398 GCA_043722905.1 Chryseolinea sp. | reverse complement strand
AAAGAATTTATTGCGGGAGGTAATACGGCCAAAACGCAGGCATATTTTGCTGAGCCGTCTACGCTTGATGTGTATGTCATTTCTATTCCGGGTTACAGGGTTTATGTATCGGGGATTTTTGAGATGAAAGAAAGTGGTTGGCGGGATAAGACTGTTTTTAGTTTTAACTGGCGGAACTTTAAGAGCATGGAGGCACGCTTTCAGGAGTCGTCGGCGGAAAATTTTATTGTTTCGCTTGATAAAGGTTTTTTTGGAATACAGGGAATGGATACAGATACGGTTAAGCTAAACACTTTTTTCGATAACCTGTTTGCTTTATCCGTGGATGAATTTATCCAGGATAAGGGTGTAAAAGATAGCATAGGCAGGATGCCCCATGTGGCGGATTTCACGGTGACGGATGTTGCCAACAGGACTTACCGGTTGAAATTGTTTACGAAAGACAGGCAGACCCGCGTTATGGGATTGATTCAGGATTCTGAATTGGCTATTTTTGACCGTCGTAAGATCGAACCTTTGTTGAGGACAAAGTCGTTTTTTAAGAAAAAATAGCTTAGATTTTCGGTTGAAAGGCCGGTTTTATAATTCGGTTTTCTTTATAACTTTACCCCGCTGTAACTCAAACCACTGCTCCCGAATGAAGTTTATTGTCAACTCTGCTTACCTGCTTAAGCAACTTTCTAATATTAATGGCGTGATCACCACCAATCCGGTGGTACCCATCCTTGAAAATTTCCTCTTTGAACTCGAAAAGGGAGGGCTTACCGTTACGGCGTCTGACTTACAGACTTCCATGATAACAGAACTTCAGGTTGAATCCAAAGAAAAGGGAAGTATAGCAGTACCTGCCAGAATCCTCCTCGATACCTTAAAAAACCTGCCGGAACAACCGGTGACTTTTTCTATTGACGAATCGACCTACAGCATTGAAATCATTTCGGACAACGGGCGTTATAAACTTTCTGGTGAAAACGCTACGGATTTTCCAAAAGTGCCTTCGGTGTCCAACGACTTTTCAGCAGAAATAGCTTCCGAAGTATTGTCCCGAGCAGTAAATAACACCATTTTTGCTACGAGTAACGATGAACTTCGGCCCGCAATGACCGGAGTATATGTAAACCTGGGAGATAAAAATACCACATTCGTAGCCACAGACGGTCACAGACTGGTGCGTTACAGAAGAACCGATGTTAAGTCTGATAATGGCAATGCCATTATCATTCCGCGCAAAGCATTGAATTTATTGAAAGCCACCTTGCCAGCTGAGAATACGGTGGTCACTCTGAACTTCAACATGTCTAATGCCTTCTTTAAATTTGGAAACATCCGCATGATCTGCCGGCTGATTGATGAACGTTTTCCAGATTATGAAAACGTTATTCCATCCGGGAATAACATAAAAATGACTATCGGTCGCAACGACTTCCTTAGTGCCCTGAAAAGGATTTCCATTTACGCAAACAAGACCACCCATCAGGTAAGAATAAAAATCACAGGAAGCGAACTGCAGGTATCCGCTGAAGATCTTGATTTCTCGAACGAGGCGAATGAAAGATTAAGTTGTGAACACGAGGGGGAAGATATTGAGATCGGTTTTAATGCGAAGTTTTTGGTAGAGATGCTGGGCAACATGGATTCTGATCAGATCAAACTGACCATGTCCGCGCCTAACAAAGCCGGCGTGCTCCTTCCTGCTGAAAAAGACCAGGCAGAAGATATCCTGATGCTGGTGATGCCGGTAATGCTCAATCAATACGTTTAGGATTTGTCTGAACCGGGATTTAACTGATTCATGGATGGCCTGGATTAATGCAGCGTAGAGCCCCGATGGCTTCTCACCTGCCTCTTTTCCCAATCTCAATTACCTCCATTTTTTTGATTTCTTTCCCAGATATCTCAAAACGTACCAGTGTTTTTTTGTGATGGAACCCTTGATTCCCTGCGGCACCGGGATTGATAAACAGAAGGTTATTGAAATTGGGATCCCTCCCAATACGTAAAATATGAGAATGGCCGCAGATAAAAATGTCCGGGGGTTTCACCTTTAATATCTTTTTAATCCGTGTATTGTAATTGGGAGGCACCCCTCCAATGTGCGTTATCCAGACTGAAATGTCCTCACATGTAAAAAAAAGATCTTCTGGAAATCGGATTTGAATTTCCTTATCATCGATGTTGCCGTATACCGCGCGCAGTGGCTTAAACTCTTGTAATTGTTCAGCAACCTCAAGGATGCCAATATCGCCAGCGTGCCACACCTCATCACAATGACGGAAATGACTGAAGATGCTTGAATCCAGAGAGCTGTGGGTATCTGATAGTAATCCTATTTTCATATGTTGTCGCGAAGATTTTGCTCTTAGTCTCACTTGCCACAGTTAGCACCTCACTATTATTT
>JAYSOP010000457.1:0-1822 GCA_043722905.1 Chryseolinea sp. | reverse complement strand
TTTGAGAATGGGAACAATCCAATCACCGCTGAGGCACCGTCGCATGTCGTGCTCGAGGTTCAATACACCGAGCCAGGTATGCAAGGTGATACGGCGACACGAACGCTGAAGGCAGCGACGATGGAAAATGGTGTTGAGATCCGCGTCCCTCTTTTTATCAATACAGGAGAAAAAATTAAAGTTGACACCCGTACGGGTGCCTATGTAGAACGTGTCAAATAAACTTATGAGCAAACGTCTCACCTCAAAAACAACATCGAAAAAAGAATCAAAATCGCTGCGGATTCTTCCTCCATCCGGATCGTCAACCAAAGCCGAAATGAATACATCAGAAATCCGAGACCTAATAGATTTTATCGCAAAATCGGGGTTAAATGAGGTCAATATCGAGACAAAGGAATTGAAACTTCATGTCAAGCGGGAACCTGACCAAAAGGTATTTAAATCCTCGCCGACTGTCACGTCGTTTGCACAAGGCTCCCTGGTTGCACCGGAGCAATCACCCGGGCAAAGTTTATCAGGAACGCCGCAAGGAAAAGCTTCTGCTGAAGTTTCCGGCAAAAAAACGGCTGAAATTAAATCCCCCATGATTGGTACTTTCTATCGCTCATCTGGTCCGGATACCCCACCTTTTATTTCTATTGGCGACAAGATTACAAAAGGACAAACGGTTTGCATTATCGAAGCCATGAAATTATTTAACGAAATTGAATCTGAAATTTCAGGAACCGTTGTAAAAGTGATGGTTGAAAATTCCACACCGGTTGAATACGACCAGGCGTTGTTCGTGGTGGAACCTGATTAAAAATAAACAATTCACTAAAAGTCCCTTCGGTTTACAAAAATCAGGCAAACTGATATTGGAATATATGTTCAAGAAGATACTCATTGCCAACCGCGGCGAAATCGCTTTACGCATTATCCGCACCTGCCGCGAGATGGATATAAAAACTGTGGCTGTGTATTCCACTGCCGATCGCGAAAGTTTGCATGTGCGATTTGCAGACGAAGCGGTTTGCATCGGAGATGCACCCAGTAAGGACTCTTACCTGAATATTCCCAGAATTATTTCCGCGGCAGAAATCACAAACGCTGACTCCATTCACCCGGGGTACGGATTCCTTTCCGAGCGGGCAGAATTTTCGGCAATATGCCATGAGTATGGAATTAAATTTATCGGCCCTACTCCTGCTATGATCCAGGCAATGGGTGATAAATCCACCGCCAAGGATACGATGGAGAAAGCAGGGGTGCCCACTATTCCGGGATCAAAAGGATTGTTGTCATCCATTGAAGAAGGTCAAAAACTTGCCAAAAAAATCGGATACCCTGTCATCGTTAAAGCTACCGCGGGTGGCGGTGGAAAGGGGATGCGCATCATTCATGAAGAATCTGGATTTAAAAAAGCCTGGGATGATGCGAAACGGGAAGCCGCGGCATCCTTCGGCAATGATGGTTTGTATCTCGAAAAGTTTATTGAAGAACCCCGCCACATTGAAATACAAATCGTCGGAGACCAATATGGAAAAGTTTGTCACCTCTCTGAACGCGATTGTTCCATTCAGCGCCGACACCAGAAACTGGTTGAAGAAACACCCTCACCTGCAGTCAGTCAGGAATTAAGGGAAAAAATGGGTGAAGCCGCCATCAAAGGTGCGAAAGCCATTAAGTACGAAGGCGCCGGAACCATCGAGTTCCTGGTTGATAAACACAGCAATTTTTATTTCATGGAGATGAACACCCGTATTCAGGTGGAACATCCCATTACCGAAGAGGTAACCGATTACGATCTCATCAAAGAACAGATCAAGGTTGCCGCAGG
>JAYSOP010000456.1:0-1907 GCA_043722905.1 Chryseolinea sp. | reverse complement strand
TTCTCTTATCCATCGGTGATTTCTTTTGGAGATACGGTTGCAGTAACGTATACCTGGCAGAGAGAGCGCATAGCCTTTTGGTTAGGTGTCATCGGTGATTAGTGGAAAGTTGTTTGCGCTTAAACTTTTTTCGGCGTGAAGAAAGAAAGCTCTGCCTTCGGATTTTTGCTATGGAGTTTGGTTCCACTTCCAAAATTAATGCCTGTATTCAAATCAAAGTAATGGTTCCCGTACATCATGAATATTGAGGTTATCAAAACAGGGCTTGAAAATATTCAGGATTTCCGGACACTTTTTCTGCAGGAATGTAATTTTCAGATCCGATACAACGCTTGTCATGAGCGCAATTGGTCGGATTCTTATCTGCTGATGTCCGATGGTAAACCCATTGGTTTTGGATCAGTTAAGGGGAAGAATAATCTCACCGACCGCGATGCTGTTTTTGAATTTTTTATCATTGTTCCGTACAGGAAATTAGCGCACCAGATTTTCGCCAACTTTCTTGAGGCTTCCGGCGCATCCTACATTGAGTGCCAGAGTAACGATCTGTTTTTATCCTCCATGCTTTATGAATTTTCGCACAAAATTTACAGTGACGTGGTTTTATTTGAAGACCATTCCCGAACAGAAATTCCTAATCCCGATGTTACTTTTCGAATCAGGAAAGAGACAGACGTCATTTTCACGCATGAACTGGAACCAGTAGGTGACTATGTCCTCGAGTTAAAAGATCAAGTCATTGCCACCGGGGGCTTTATGCTTCACTACAATAAACCGTTTGCGGACATTTACATGGAAGTAAACAAAGCGTTTCGCAGGAATGGATTCGGAAGTTTTTTGATCCAGGAACTGAAAGAGGAGTGTTATCTTCACCACAGAGTTCCGGCCGCACGATGTAACATCGAAAACCTGGCTACCAGGTTTGCATTAATGAAAGCCGGACTTTCTGTCTCTGGGTTTATGTTGACCGGAGAAGTAAAAAAATAGGTTTATCACTGGGCCTTAATGCAAATAGAATTACTATACTCCTTGAATAAAATCCGCGAAATCCCCTAATCCGTTTAATCCGCGATTCAGACAATTGAGGTGATCCGGCGATGGCAAATCGCGTTGAAGATATTTTGCATCCGTTATGGACTTACTCATGGAGCCGCCGTTACCCTACCTTTCGTCAATATTGATTATCTTTATAAACCTACCAATGTTTCAAGGCGTGGTACAACGGCAACAGCGAGGTATAATGTGTGTTTCTGATTTCCTTACTTTTTATGAAAGATATTTTTGAATGGGATCGCATCCTCATGAATGATTCCCCGGCCGGGTTTCTCCTGGAGGTGATATTCCGTACGTCTGTGATGTTTGTTGTTCTCCTCATCGCATTGAGGTTTACTGGAAAACGGGGCGTAAAGCAACTCTCTATTTTTGAAATTGTGATCATTATTGCGCTGGGTTCGGCGGCTGGTGACCCGATGTTTTACGATGACGTCGGAATTTTACCCGCCATTATTGTCTTCATTGTTGTTATTTCTTTTTACAGATTCGTTACCTGGTTAACCGGTAAGAGCAAATGGTTCGAAGAACTACTGGAGGGCAAAACCGAACTACTCATTGAGAATGGTTTTTTTTCCGTTGTGAAGTTTGAGAAGGAGGCCATTGCTCAGGATGAATTCTTTTCAGAACTGCGTTTAAAATCCATTGAGCATCTGGGACAGATCAAATATGCTTTCCTCGAGCCATCCGGAAATATTAGCGTCTTTTTCTACGGAGATGATGAGGTAAAGCCTGGACTGCCCTTGCTACCAGCCCTTTTTAACTTGAAAAGCAAAACCATTATCGCAGGTGGTTTATACGCATGTGCCAACTGCGGTTTCACCCAGCAACAAAAACCGGGTGCAGCAATATGCAGT
>JAYSOP010000455.1:0-5040 GCA_043722905.1 Chryseolinea sp. | reverse complement strand
TAGTAAAAAGACTCTCTACCAGCATTTTGCTGACAAAGAGGATATTGTCACGGTTACCTGTAAGGCGCATCTGGATCGAAATGCCGTTGAATTTCAAGCCATCAGAGATACTTCGAAGAATGCGATCGAAGAACTTGCTCAACTTTCGGTATGCCTGAAAAGAAATATGCAGGACATAAATCCTTCGCTATTGTTCGACTTGCAAAAATATCATCCGAAGGCCTGGAGTGTATGGCTGGATCATAAAAATAAATTTATCAGAGACTCTGTTGTGCGCAATCTAAAACAGGGAATAGCGGAAGGGTATTTCCGGCCGGAGATTGACACTGAAGTTATGGCGGCAGTTCGCTTGGAGCTGATTCAGGTGGGTTTTAATGAAGATATTTTTCCGAGAGAGCGTTTCCGGTTACCGGATGTCCAGATGCAGATGTTCGATCATTTTGTCTACGGCCTTGTGACGGACAAAGGCAGAAAATTATTCCAGAAGTATAAAGGAGTTAACCATAAGACTATTCTCAAATCCCCAACAGTATGAAACGTGTTTATCAGCTTTTGTTTATTACCTTGATTATCCCCCTCATCAGTCAGGGGCAATCCATTCAGAATTCCCGCACCTTTTCGCTTGAAGAATGCATTCAGTACACGATGGATAATTCTATTAATATAAAGAACGCTGACCTTGATGAGAAGATCGCAGATGCCCGCGTAAAAGAAACACGGGGTATAGGATTGCCTCAGGTGGATGGCTCTGTAGCGTTAACCCACAATAAAACTTTGCCGAGATTTTTTGCGACATACGCCACCGTTCAGGGCTTTGCGGGGAAAAATGCCGATGGGACAAATGTTTTGGATATTCCAGGAATTGAGCCTTCAGATGTCATTGCCTCACAGAATTTTTTCCAGTTGCCATCGAGTGGTAGTGCGACTTTGTCCATTAACCAGATACTATTTAACGGTTCCTACCTGGTGGGGTTAAAAGCCGCGAATGCGTATAGGGAATTATCCATTCGCAGTACGGTTCAAACAAAAGAACAAGCTGTTCAACAGGTGACCAAGGCTTTTTATGGTGTGCTCATCAACAAAGACCGAATGAACCTTTTTGACAATAACATCGCGCGTGTAGACTCTTTATTGAAAACGACGCAAGCGCTGAATAAAAATGGATTTGCAGAAGGGATTGACGTTGACCGTATACAGGTTACGTTGAATAATCTGATGGCGGAGCGCGATAAATTCTACAACCTGCAGGAATTGTCGATTCAGATCCTAAAGTTTCAAATGAATTACCCAATGGATCAGGCAATGGACGTGAGTGGAGATATTGCTTCTCTGAAAATAGATGAAGGCCTTTTGCAAAATTATGAACTCGACTGGAATTATTCCCAACGCAGTGATTATGCTTTGCTTGAAGCGAATCGCAATTTGCAAAGTCTCGATGTGCGGAATAAATTCTCTTCAGCGTTGCCCAGTTTAACTGCGTTTGCGAATTTGGGATATTCAACACAATCGCCTGATATTGGTGGCTTGTTTAAAACGACCAGCGCTTTGGAAGACAATGGTCAGATCGGCCCTGACAAATGGTATTCATTCACCACGTACGGCATAAGTTTAAATGTACCGATATTCAGTGGCCTCCAGCGTTCATACAAGCTTCAGCAAGCCAGGCTGAATTTGTTAAAGGTGGAAAATAGTTTCACGTCGCTTAAGTCAGTGATAGACCTGGAAGTGAAACAAGCTGCCATCAGTTATCTGAACGCAATCAAATCGCTCGAATCCCAACGCGCAAATAGTGGATTAGCTGCAAACATTGCGAGAATTACAAAAATCAAGTACGAGGAAGGTGTTGGCTCCAATCTGGAAGTGATTGAAGCGGAAGCAAGCCTGAAGGAATCACAGGTGAATTATTACAGTGCTTTATATGATGCCCTGATTGCCAGGGTGGATCTGGATAAAGCTTACGGAAAATTGTTACCTGTTGCGAATACTCAAACGAAGTAAATAATGACCCAAGTTATAAACACCCCCCATATGAAATCGAATATTAGCCGTTATGCTTTTGCTGTAGCCGTTGCCATCCTCCTGGGTGCCTGCAGTGCTGCCACACCTGAGGACGATAAAGAAGCGCGTCTTGAAAAATTAAAAAAACAGAACACAGAAATTTCAAAGGAAATTCAAAAGCTTGAAAGCGAAATCGCGAAGGCGAATCCGGACGCTGTCTCAAATATCAAGGCAAAGGATGTCGGTGTATCCGATCTTGCCGTTCAGAATTTTGATCATTATGTTCAGACTCAGGGTCACGTAGAATCTGAAAATAATATTCTGGTGAGCGCGAAATCGATGGGCGTCATTACCCGTGTGAATGTTTCTGAAGGCCAGCAGGTATCGAAGGGCCAGGTACTGGCTCAGATTGACAACTCCTTAATTGAAAGAAGTATTGAGGGCATGGAATCACAACTTGAATTGGCCAGCTCCGTTTACGACCGCCAGAAAAATCTCTGGGATCAAAAGATCGGAACAGAAGTTCAATTTCTTCAGGCGAAAACCAATAAGGAAAGCCTTGAAAAACAAATAGCTTCTTTACGCGAGCAAAATGATATGGCCCGGATAAAATCGCCGATTAGCGGCTCGGTAGATAACATCTTCGTAAAAGTAGGCGAGAACATAGCACCAGGAATGCCTGCGGTTCGCGTTGTGAATGCTTCAGACTTAAAAATTCAGGCACGTGTTTCTGAAGCCTACATCACCAGTATCAAAAAAGGAGACAAGGTTCTGGTGAATATTTCCGAACTGAAAAAAGAAGTTCCCGCGCGCGTAACCTTTGTAGGCAGGACGATTGATCTGTTATCCAGAACCTTCAATGTAGAAGTGGCGCTGCCATCGCATCCTGACCTTCGTCCCAACATGACGGCCACCGTAAAAATTATTTTTGATTCTAACCCGTCTGCTTTGGTTATTCCGATCAACGTTATCCAGAATATTAATAATGAAAAGGTCGTGTATGTAGCCACAGAAAAAGGAAAACAAACGGTTGCTACACGAAGAGTAGTTTCCGTCGATGGCGTTTATGGCAATCAGGCTGAGGTGACAGGATTGAATGCGGGGGACAAATTGATTACTGTTGGATATCAGGGACTGAATGACGGAGATTTTATTAAAATTTAAATACGGGATAATGCCACCAGAAGGGTGTTGATCATTTACAATACCCTGGTTACTCACTCCAAAACCGACAACAATGCAAGACATAGAAAAAGAATTCAAACCTACCAGCTGGGCCATCGATAATAAGGTAAGTATTTACGTTGCGACAGCCCTTATCTGCCTCGTTGGTATTTTTACTTACAACAATCTTCCAAAGGAGAATTTTCCGGAAGTGATATTTCCTCAGATCTATGTGGCCACGCCATATCCCGGTGCGGCGCCATCTGATATTGAGAACCTGATCACAAAACATATTGAGAAGCAGGTAAAATCTATTTCGGGCGTAAAGAAAATTTCCAGTAATTCTATTCAGAATTTTTCCAACGTCATTATTGAATTTGAAGCGGATATTGACGTAGATGAGGCCAAGCGCGAAGTCAGCGATGCCGTTGACAAGGCAAAACCGGATCTTCCCAACAACCTGCCGGATGATCCGATCGTTCTGGAAATTGATATTTCTGAAGTTCCGATCATGTTTGTCAACCTTTCCGGAGACTATGATCTCCAAACATTGAAGCGTTATGCCGAAATGATGCAGGACCGTTTTGAAGGGCTCAAGGAAATAAGGAGGGTGGACATTGTTGGTGCCCTTGACCGTGAGATCCAGATCAATGTGGATATTTATAAAGCGGCACTCGCTGGAGTTGACCTCGGAGATATCTCCCAGGCTATTGGCGGAGAAAATGTGCTGATCCCCGGGGGCCAACTATCGGTGGGGGGAATGAAACGTTCGCTTAGTGTTAACGGAGAATATGCCAATGCTGAAGAAATTGCCAATACCGTCATCGGTTCTATCCAGGGCGGCAAAGTATATTTGAAGGACATCGCGGAAGTTGTGGATACCAATAAGGAACAGGAAAGCTTTGCCCGTTTGGACAAAAAAAATGTTGTTACCCTGAATGTAATCAAACAGAGCGGTGAGAACCTGATCAATGCTGCCGATCAGATAAACGCCATTATTAAAGATTATGAAAGTGGTGTGCTGCCGGATGGATTGAAAGTTACCGTTACTGCGGATCAATCTGAAAATACCCGCGTAACCCTCCACGATCTGATCAATACGATTATCATTGGTTTTTCATTAGTAACCATTATCCTCATGTTTTTCATGGGCGTGACAAATGCGATATTCGTTGGCCTGTCCGTACCAATCTCCAGTTTTATTGCCTTCATGGTGTTTCCATGGATTGGATTTTCATTGAACATGATGACCCTGTTCTCATTCCTGCTGGCTCTCGGTATAGTGGTGGATGATGCGATCGTCGTCATAGAAAATACGCACCGGGTTTTCGACAATGGGAAAGTGCCCATTCGAAAAGCAGCCAAGATTGCCGCAGGTGAAGTATTTCTTCCGGTCTTAACGGGCACGCTGGTAGTGCTTACCCCGTTTATCCCGCTTGCATTCTGGCCCGGGGTTATCGGCAAATTTATGATGTACTTGCCCATTACGCTCATCGTTGCATTATTGGCTTCCTTACTTGTAGCCTATATCATTAATCCTGTTTTTGCAGCAGACTTTATGAAGCCTCACGCGCGTCATGTGGAAGGAGAATCAAAAATTACTAAAGGATTTAAAGTCACCAGTGTTGTATTCGGTGGCATCGCACTTATTTCTTATCTCATCAATTTCGGATTAGGAAATTTTATTGTCTTTATTTATTCGTTGTATGTGCTACACCATTTCTATCTGAAAAATGTAATCTCCAGTTTTCAGAATTCCGGTTGGCCAAAAGTGCAGAATGGATATAAAAGATTGCTGACATGGTGTTTAACCGGCTACAGACCATTTGGTGTTGTTGCGGCCGTTATCGGACTATTGATTTTTGCTATCGTATTCAC
>JAYSOP010000454.1:0-3421 GCA_043722905.1 Chryseolinea sp. | reverse complement strand
CGTATTCAAATCACGGGTGGCCGAAAGACTTACTATTCAGATGAACAACTCCTTTTTTAGGATACAAAAGATTTCTCCAACTATCAATTGCCACTAGCTTTAGCTGGTGGATTTCCAAAGCCAACACAAAACAGGGCTTTAGCCCAATGATAAAGTCTTTGCTACAGCAAAATATTCTTCAGGACATTCTAATTTTGATTACACAGTATATTTTTTGATTTAACTTTTCCGGAAAGCCTGTTGGGCTAAAGCCCGGAATAATTATTTTATCTCAACCACTAGCTAACGCTAGTGGCAATGGAAAATTCAAACAGGCCAAGAAATATCCCTATACCTTTCCAAAAGTCATATTTTGTTGAATCGGATTTATAACCTCAAAGACCAGAAGAAAATCAGCCGCAGGAAAACATTGCATTTCCTGGAGAGTATTAGCCCGCTTTACTTTATTTTTTTATTGAAAATGGCTTGAAGAGTCTTTTTTGAATTCCATATCGCTCACGTCGTTGGCAAAAAGAGAAGAGTTATGACTCATGGTGCCTCTCAATTTATGGATCAACACAGGTAGCCTTGCCTGAGACTGGTTAAGGTGGATAGTGAGTGTATCGATATGAACATTGCGGGAGTCTATTTGTGAATTTTCCACGGCATTAATGTTAAGTGTTCCCATCTTCAAAGCGCTATTGGCATGAATACTTAATCTGCTGTTTTTTAGATCGATGGTCAGGGCTTTAGCAGGAAAATCTGAAACTGAAAAAGCGGCGTTTTGTGCCTTTATCCCTAGAACGTTTCCAACGGGAGTTTCAACCGTGACAAATAAAGATCTGTCGTCAGCACCCATTTTGATATGATCAATAAATAAAGAGTCGCCTTGCTGATGGAAAAGTATCTGCGGCTTTTTTTCACCGGGCGGAAAATAGACCTGTAATTTGGATTCATTGGAAGAAATGATATTCAGGTTTACTGATTCCTTGATGATGATATATTTAAATTCCGATAGGGAGGTTTCCGAATAGACTTTATCCACATAATCTAATTTTCTTTCGCCGGTCAATCGCAGTTGCAATGCGCCCGAAATAATGACGAGTGTTATAGTGCCAATGAGTGTAATAAGAATCATGTTGCTTGTCTTCATAATTTCAGTTATTCAGTTTCTCCAGATGTTTTTTCAGATCGGATGAGGTAATGCCCAGTAAGGCTGCCTGCCTGATGAAATCAGGCAATACTTTCTTGAAAAAATCTGATTTTTTTCTTTGTAAAATTATTTTCTGCGCGTCAGCATTCACAAAATATCCGATCCCCCTTTTGTTGTCTATAATATTGGCAGCCTGAAGTTCAGTGTAAGTTCGCATCACAGTGTTTGGATTGACGCCAAGTTCTTCAGCCAATTCCCTCACGGAAGGAATTTTTTCACCAGGTGGATAGGCTCCTCTGATCACTTTTTCACTGATGGTATCAGCAATTTGCAGAAATATGCTTTTGTTATTGTCAAACTCCATCTTAAATCTCCCTCTCCTTTAATTTAAGAAAAGCGGTTGCCATGAACCCCGCAATAAATATTACACCGGCGATAATGCTTGCCAACAACGCGTCTTCAAGATGTCGTAAAAATAATATTGGCGTGGTCGGATAATATTGTTCAAAGTCCAGGATCTCAATAAAGAAGTAGACCAGAAAAAGGTTAAAAAAGAAAATCACGGCAACGGCGAACAGGGTTTTGATCAGCGGACTTTTCTCAAATATCGTCGCCCCGGTGAAAGGTATCACAAACATTAAGACGATGGCTAACGGGACTAAAATATAGGTTCTTTCTGAAGCGGTTTCTGTGGGCATGTGAAGCTGCGGTATCTGCAAAAGGGGTTGACCCTCAAACAAAAATTTCGGGAAAAATAAATTGGCCAGGTATCCTTCCACATTATACACGATCCAGTAAACGAGGGGTACTATCAGGATAAATAATATCAACCGGGCTACGATCTCGACGAGAAATTTCTCCTGAATTGACGCCGGGATCATAAAAAAATTGAGACTTGTTACTTTATTTCGCAATGCCGGGAAAGCTGTGCCTGTACAAATAATTCCGGTGGCCGTGAACACAATGAGAAACACGTTGATGTAAAATGCTGGCGATGGCGTTCTGAAACTATTAGAAATCTGGATAATGGACAGCAGTATAAATATACCTCCGCTGAAAGCGACTAAAGATTGCAGAAAGAACCGTGAATGGTGAATCATGTTTTGCTTAAAGAGAAAGGCAAAACGACGGGCGTTGAAAGTATTACCTGGATGCATGGTTTTTGAAAATTT
Organism: Chryseolinea sp.; assembly: GCA_043722905.1. Classification (GTDB taxonomy): domain Bacteria; phylum Bacteroidota; class Bacteroidia; order Cytophagales; family Cyclobacteriaceae; genus Chryseosolibacter. The sequence goes on along the minus strand of JAYSOP010000454.1, from coordinate 1,117 downwards.
GTTTGCCTGTAGTGACTGCGTTGAAAAGTAATTCGATGTCAATGGATGAATCCCCATTGTGCTGTGGTGAAATTATTTTATACCCACCGGGTACCATTTCACTGTACAGTACCTGTTCTCCCTGAAGGGAATGGCTGTGGGTAAATTGTAACTGTGCGGCAATATCCATCATGTCCTTTTCAAGGATCACTTTCCCATTGTCGAGAATAATGATCCGGTCAATCAGGGTTTCGACGTCTTTTACCTGATGCGTCGAAATCAAAACTAACTGATCTTCATCCAAAGCCCCTGCCATGATTTTCCTGAAAACAGATTTTGAGGGGATATCCAGGCCGTTGGTGGGCTCATCAAGCACGAGCAGGCGACATTTGGTAGCCAGAGCAAAGGAGATGAGAAATTTTTTCTTCTGACCATAAGAGAGTGTTTCAATGTACCTATCCTTTGACAACTCAAATTCAGCTAGCAACCGCGATAATAGTATCTGATCGAATCTCGGATAGAATGGACTGTTGACATCAATATATTTCTTGATTGAAATAGCGGGCAGGTGAAATTCTTCGGTGACAAAATATACGTTTGATAAAAATGAAGGTTCGCGTCTGCGGGGCTCATGTGATAAGACATCCATTTGACCGGATTGCGGAAATAGCATTCCCGCTATTAGCTTGAGTAAACTGGTTTTGCCCGCCCCGTTTTTGCCCAGTAAACCCGTAATACTTCCAGGCTTTAAGGAAAATGATAGTTTATCAAATAAGGGGAGTTGCTTTTTGTACGCGAAGCTGAGGCCCTGGATATGGATCATAAAGGGTGTGTTATACTGTACTACATAACTAATACAGTGTAAAGTAGTAATATTTAATTCACACCGCCAAATTTTTTAGTAATTATTTTTTTGTGACCGATGTCGACTGGGAGGTGGTGTCTTCATCTGGCAATGGCCAACCATCTCAAATGATTCCAAAATGAACCGCGCATTTTATGGATTAGCAATGGGGTATAGGGAAATAAGGAATAAGGAATATAAAGCCAGAATACGGGGTGGGTATTATATGTAGAATTCGAGTTGAAAATCGGTTTCATTTCCTGAAGATTGGAGGGGCCGGATGGCGATGATCTG
>JAYSOP010000453.1:0-5563 GCA_043722905.1 Chryseolinea sp. | reverse complement strand
TATAAGCCCAGCCCGGCACCTTCGCTTCTTTCGGTTGCCCTGAAAAACATTTGAAATATCTTCGGAGAATATTCCTCAGAAATACCGATCCCGTTGTCGCCGAAAAGCAGTTCAAGGTGGGTGTCGGTTATATTCGCATGAAGGTTGATCACACTGTCGTCCTTATTGACATCCCTGTATTTGATGGCATTGGATACCAGATTATTGATAATGACCGAAAGGCGGTATGGATCAGTAAACAGGGGCATATTGTTACCCACTTCGATGGATTTCCTGATACTTTCGGATCCATCCATATACTTCAGGCGCTCGAAACTATCTTCCACTAATTTTTTCGTATCCACTTCCGTAATATTCAGCTCACTCCGCGCATTGCGGGAATAGTCGAGAATCTCTTTCAGGGTATTATCCAGTTTATGGATGCTGTGTTGCATCATCTCAAAGTAGTTATTCAAAGTCTGATCACCCTTTTTATTTTCTAATTGCACAAGATTGATTAATCCAAGAACTGACATCAATGGTGCGCGCAGATTATGCGAAACGCTGTAAACGAAACTATCCAGTTCCTTATTGATTTTTATAAGTTCTTCATTTTGTTTGCGAAGGGTGCGTTCCGCTTTCTTTCGTTTGATTTCATGATGCCGTTGTTTTAAAGCATTCAGGATAGCGGAGGGTAACCTGACCATATTTGATTTGAGCACGTAATCATCAGCACCCTGTTTGAGGCAACTTACAGCAAACTCTTCTGAAACGGTGCCTGTGACAAGGATAAATGGGACATTAACGGCCTGCTTCCGGCAGATCCTGAGCGCCTCCAGTGAATTGAATTGAGGCAATGCATGATCGGATAAAATTACATGAGGTTGAAAATGTACCAGTGATTCACTGAACTCCTCCTGGGTGTCTACACGTTTAACACAGAAATTCAACCCTTCTTTTCGCAAAGTGCGCTCAATCAACCCTACATCATCCAGCAGATCTTCAAGGATCAATATTTTAAGTTCTTTTTCCATACCAGCTATTACTTGGTTATTTGAGGTGGTTGATTCAGCAGGAGCCAGAAAAATCCAATTTCAGAGATAGCTTTAACAAATTTGTCAAAATCAACTGGCTTTACGATGTAGGCATTTACGCCCAGTTTATACGATTCCAGGACATCCCTGTCTTCTTTTGAAGATGTGAGGACGATCACGGGTATAATCTTCTTAATTGCGTCTGATTTTATTCTACGTAAAACTTCTATGCCATCAACCTTGGGCATTTTAAGATCGAGCAAAATTATTTTTGGGATCCCCGTCATTTTATCCGAAAAGAGATAGTTCAGTGCCTCCTCGCCATCGTTTAAATGCAACAGGTTATTGGCCAGATTGTACTTTTTTAATGCACGTATGGTTAACCCGGCATCATCAGGATTATCTTCAATCAAAATTATATCTACAGTATTATTCATCTCCATGAGCGTTCGGTATTGAAAAATAAAAAACCGCCCCTTCATTTAAGGTCCCTTCCGCCCAGACGCGGCCATCATGGCGGGAGATGATTCGTTTCACAATGGCCAGACCTACACCCGTACCACTAAAGTCCTGCATTTTATGCAAGCGCTGAAAAACGCCAAATAGCTTGGAAGCATACTTCATATCGAATCCAACCCCATTATCCTTCACTTTAAAACAAATCTCGCCCGCGTCGTCCGCAAAGGAGCTGATTTCAATTTTCGGTGATGGATGTTTGCCCGTGTATTTGATGGCATTTTCAATAAGGCTTATCCATACTTGTCGTACCATATCCATATCTGCGAACGCAGTATGCAGGTCGCCAATGGTTATGTTAATCTTTCCTTCAGGTTCCTGCATCAGGAGTTCACGGACCACATTATTAACCAGACCTGTCATATGGACCTTTGATCTTTGAACGCCTTTTCTGCCAAGGCGGGCAAAATCCAACAAGTCATCGATCAGTTTTCCCATCCGCTTCGCATTGTTCATAACGACGTTGAGAATTCGCCTCCCTTCTTCATCGAGCTTCTCTCCGTAATCCTCCCGAAGAATTCGGGAATACCCGTCTATCGACCGAAGTGGCGCCCGCAAATCATGAGACACGGAGTAAGTAAATGCTTCCAGTTCCTGATTGAGGTTATTGATCTTATCCAATGCCTGTCTACACTCCGAATTGTCCAGGGTGTGGTAAAGCTTTTTCACACCATTGCCCTCGCCATCTTCCACCGGAATGGCATTCAAAATGACAGGAAGTGATGTCCCATTCTTTCGGAAAAGGATTAAACCCATTCTTTCGGAAAAGGCTGCCGGGTCACAATAGACATCAAAATGTTTTTGGAAGGCAAGACGTCCGCTTCCATCCATCAAATCCGTAAATTTGATCTTGCCAACAACCTCATTTCTTTCGTACCCAAGCCACTCAAGAAGCGTATCATTTATATCAACAATCAATCCCTGATCATTGACCAAATGATGTCCCCAAAGGGGATTATTAAGTAGGGTGCTAACGTGTGATGCTACTATATTCAATACTTTAAATTCTTTTCTTTGGATTTAAACAATGCGACCATCAGAAAATTATGCCCCAGGCATTGACAATAAATACAACGACCAGCCCATACCAAATAGTCTGACGGGTTTCACTTGCCTCCCACTTCGGTTGAGGCGTAATCGAAACTCCAACCGTGAGTTTACCTCCAGAAAAAAAATCGGAGCCAAACTTTTTATAATGAAAATCAGCGGCATACAGGTTCTTTCTGCACTGTAAAGAAAATTTTTCATCAATGTTCTTTCAAACCGTTGATCACTTTGACAAGTGCTTAAACTGACAAGCGAATGAGAGATTAAAACCCGTCTGATTTTGCTACCATTTCTCCGAGGCAGATGTGGGAATTTACGCAGGATATAAAACACATCAAATACGTCCGATTTTCTCATGCCTGCTATTGCGCGACTATTTGCTAAATAGACACTCCTTGCAGTAGTAAAGTTTACTCGAAAAAACATAATAATGAGGTGAGCACTTTTTAAAAATAATGGAGGCTCCTGGCATTGATAAACCTAGTGAGCTTTGTGGGCTTGTTAAAAATATAAAATCTTTTTAAGGAAAAAAAGCAAAAGTTGCCGAAAACTTACCTGTTTATTACATGGCAGAAACGAAAAGGTGGACCTGCGATAATGCGAGTGGCCAGTCAAATTCTGTAGAAAATGCCCTAAAAATGGTAATTAAGGGTACCGCTTACAAAAAAGAAAGGCGCTAAGTGAACAATAATGACTACATTACTTGTTAGATAGCAGTAATGGATAAATTAAATATAGTAAACAACAAAGAAAAGCAGCGTTTTGAGCTTAACCTCGGAACGGACATTGCTTACATGGAATACCGTTTTCAAAACACAACGAAAGTTTTGATGCATACTTATATACCGGAGAAATATCGCGGAAAGGGCAATGCCCTGAAATTCATTCAACAGGTTCTGGATGATCAACGCAAAGCAAAAGCACCTGTAATGGTGAATTGCGCAGCCGTTTCAAGGTTTATTAAGGAGCATCCGGAATATAATGATCTGGTCACCAAATTTAAGCCTGCGGTTTTAAGCAAACGATAATAAACAGTCGGCAGGCTTTAATAATTAACCGGAGTTAATTCTTTTTTGCAATACTGACCCTCTCCTTATTCCGTCGCCAGACGGTGGAAGCTGAGGGTTATTACTTTTTCTAAGATTCTGACGGCTCTTTTTAATCCGTAAGTGGATTGTTCATAGAGGCTCTCAGCAAAAAAAGGGCCTTCGTTCGGTTATCCCACATTCAAGGAATTAAGAAAATATTTGAGCGCACGCCTCTCCCACCAACGACCTCCACAGAATTTTTGTTAAAATAAACTTTGGCGGCTTATTTTGATGTGAAGTAGGCAAGAAATCGTTATAGTCATGATCTGTCTTGAGTCACACTAAGTTCATGACGCACCTTGTTATATGGCCACAGAAAAGATGATATTTTATAATAGGAACCCACGGCGATATGCCGTCCTAAAAAGTGAAAAAGAGAATCAGAGTCATTAAGGCGGACTCCCCTCTCAGTGCGCAGGCAGAAAAATAGGATTAAGGGGCTGAGCACAATTTAAAAACTAAGTTCTTGCTTGTCCTGACAGGTTGTTCCCCTATGTAAAAACTTGTGCCATACATTTTTTCCTAACAGCACTCACTTTTATAGACCTGATTGTATTAACCGACAATCATCCATATTAAAGTTATGTGTACATTTTTTATATTTAAAGGCTAAGGAATGACAGTTCATCATGTTAATTCCAATTGCAGTTACGAACTTTATGAAGCCAAAGGTAATTTTTTCATTGCGAGCGGTACTTATAAAGCTATTCACGCAAAAAGTGATGTTCACGCGGCTATCTGGTATCTCATTGACTGGATGCGAATGGTAAGTTTTACCAATCTTAATGAACAGGATTGTGAAACTATAAAAAATCTTTCATCGTCCGCTGTCCGGCTGGATAAGGAAGATGTTATGAACACGATTTGTGGCAGGAAATTAAACCGGGTATTTTACGAAACGGCCTACGGGTTGATTTATGATGGTTATGAAAATGATCCCCAACAAGTTATTACGCTGGACAATGAGACTAATTTTTTTCTACATGAGGAGATACTTCAGCTCCTGAGATTTAGTCCTGTTAAAGAAAAAAAATAAATTATTGACTCTTCTGGAAGCCGAAGATGGAGTATCACAATCGGATTCACAAATAAATATTAAAGACCCCTCTTTTAACATTGTTTTCAGACAGCAGAGAAATCACCCGGGATTTTTCGGCATGGCGCGCGAAATCTTTTTCAATATTGGGATCTCCTTGAAAATATAACTGGGTAGTGAGCTCTGGTTGTCTTTCAGCTCTGACTTTAAAATGTATGTGGCGTGGCCTGTTTCCATAGGGTGGAGGGAATATGGTGGTGAAACTATAATTCCCCTCGGCATCTGTCTTGATTTGTGCGCGGCCTTTGTAACCGCTCATATCATAGTCACCGTTGGTATCACAATGCCATACATCCAAAATGGCATTTGCTGCGGGGGTTTGGCAATCACTTCCCTGGAATACTTTACCTTTTATATGCAAAGGAACCCCTTTGGTCTCTATCACTATGCGCGAGGGTGCATCTGCTTTATAAAATGGTCCTTCTGCATCTTTTTCCGTTTTACAATGGGAAATAGACTCGTCTCTTTGCAAAATACTTTTGAACGCTGTACTAATGAATGGTACGACGGCCAGTACTTTAATAAATGTTTTCCTGTACATAAAAAGTGTGGATGATTAGTTACTTAAATGTTTGAGAATTCAGAACTTGTAGCGATAATTCAGGAGGCTGAGGTTCGGCATCCTGCTAAACAAAAATATGCATCCAAATCAATTAAATATCGGATAATGCTTTAAAACTTACACTTATGACGGCCAAAAGTTCGTTAAAATGGTAAATTTGATGAGGATTAATATCCCCAGAATACCATACATTTTAAGAAATGCTGCTTAATAACATAAAAGCGTTATGGGAATAAAATTT
>JAYSOP010000452.1:0-2484 GCA_043722905.1 Chryseolinea sp. | reverse complement strand
AAAGAGAAATGGTTTATTTAAAGAAAGATACTTTGTAATCCGCGCCGTTATTTTTTTACCTATTGATGAATGATGGCTTACCTGGTTATTTTTCAGAAGATAATACCAAAGCTAATGGCATTTAATTCAGGACCTTTGTTTTTTGCGAACAGCTCATTCATATCATAGATGAGAAATAAATCGGTTGACCGCAAGCCCAACTGCAGCCGGAAGCCGTACCGCAGATTGTTAAGGTAAAAGCTATCCCGGTTCTTTTCGCTTTCACGTTTCCCATCTTCCTTATACACAAGCTTCGACCTGCTGGCAATTCTGTACCCTACATAAGGTCCGAACCCAATGCGGAATTCGCTGCCGTGCCCATCCCACATCCGTCGCTTACGACTGTGGTCGCCAAAGTCCAAAACCGGAATCAGTGATGCATTAATAAAGGTGGCGCTTAACTTACTTTTGATAAAATCCACCTCACGGGTATCCGCCAGAAACTCAACGCCGAGTTCATCTTTCTGGATAAGAATATTATCCTGCTGGAATTTAAAGGTATACCAGCTGACTCCCAGTCCCCATTCAACAAAGACATTTCTGGCAAGTCTCGTCCTTTGCACTGAATTCACCCCAAGATACCAGGACCCCCATGGCCTCACAGCATATAATTCACTACCGTCCGGAAATTGATTCTCCCGGGCCAGAAAATTGTTCGTTCCGAAATCCACATTGGTGGATTGCCACGTCTGTCCAATTTTTCCACGTCGGCTTTCTTCCCACTTATATTCATCATCCCCTTCGTTGTCCGTATCGCCATTGTCATCATTTTCGTTATCATCATCATCACGCTCCGTGTTCCAATCCTCCTCCGCTTTCCGGTGAACAACGATGTCGTTTTCAGTAGTATCTTTTCTCAAAGTGTCGGCCTCTGCCAGCCTTTGCAGAAGATCATCGAAAAGTCCCTGAAAGTCATAATGGCGAAGAACTTCAAGATCATTGCGATCCTGGATGGTGAAAATAATTTTGCTGGTTTTTGCCAAGGGAATAATGACCGTGTCCGCTGGTGCAACTTGTGCATAGGTAGAAAATGTCGCGGCAATTAACAGTATGCCAAGGGTTGCTTTTAGGTTCATACTTTACTTGTTTTCATTACGTTGTTTATCGCTCTTAAAATTAAACGCGAAAAGTTCATTTTTTTTCTGCCGGAGATCGCCTAAAGGATCCTGATTGTGTTTCAGTTCATAGGCTCTGTCCAGCAGCTTTCTCAACGTAGATGTTTTCTTTTCTTCAGAGGTTGCATCAGCCAGCGAATTTTTATTTAAATATTTTTCATTCACTTCTTCAGCACTGTACTCCAGGGTTATCCTCTGGTATTCTTTATTTAATGCAAGGCTGTCGTTTTCTCTAATAAAACTGTTTTCTTCTGACACGACGGACTTGTTTGGCGCTACCGGTATTGCCTCTGCCACCGTTTCAGTTTCCGCCTTATCCTGGACATTTTTCCTGGTTTTCAAAGTATTCATTTTTCCTGGCCGATTTCTTTCCTGTTTCAGGGTAATGGTTGTGGAGGATTCCTTTTCTTCATTCTTAAAAGGCTGGGATGAATTTTCCAAGTTCGCCTCTACTTTTGCTTTTGGCGCTTCCTGTTTGGAAGTGATCGTATTTTCGGCAATCGTTATTTCAGGTTGATTACTCCTGATAGCAAACAATAATATGCCAGCCACTGCCAATAAGGGAATGGCAGCCGCCGCCTTTATCCAGATTGTTTTTTTACCCTGGTCCATCTGATCAGAAACACGGTTCCAGGCATCGGACGATACTGGCTTTTGATAATTTTTAAGTTTATCGCGAAATAGTTTATCAGGTTGCTGATTCATGGTTGCTGATTTTTCGGTCTGAGTTCCAATCATTTTCCACCAATAATTTTTGCAAAAAGACGCGTGCCCGGCTCAATTGTGATTTTGATGTATTTTCGCTGATATTCAGTTGATCGCCAATTTCTTTGTGTGAGTACCCGTCAATGGCGTACATATTAAATACTAACTGATAGCCTGGGGGTAATTTCTGGATGAGATTCAACAAATCTTCGGTCTCCAGGTGATCACTCATCCGGGTATAGTCCGGTTCGCGATCTGCCTGTTCAAGATCTGTCTCCAGATACATTGTGCGGCTTTTACGCAGAAAAGTCAGTGATTCATTGATCATAATTCTCCGGATCCACCCTTCAAAACTCCCTTCGCCCTTAAATTGATTTAGTCGTTCAAAGACTTTTGTGAAGGCTGTCACAAGAATATCCTCCGCTTCCATGGTGTGTTTGACATAGCGGAAGCATACTCCGTACATCTTTGAAGAATACAGGTCAAAAAGTGCCTGCTGGGCGATTCTATCACGCCTCAGGCATCCTTTAATTAGCTCCTCTTCTTTTGTCCGGTAAATTGAAAGGTCCATTTAGGTTTCGTGGATAAGATGCAAAAATGGAAGGCAGGGTTGCTCCTGTCATAA
>JAYSOP010000451.1:0-3485 GCA_043722905.1 Chryseolinea sp. | reverse complement strand
TTCGCCTAACATCCGTACGTTGTCATAGTCAATCACTACCCTCTCAGCAACCTCTGATTCTATGATCACATCTGCCGGCGCAGGCTTTTCAACCGGGTTGGTTTTGAGTATGACAGAAACAACGGCGCCCATCTTAGCCAGGGGAAGACAATGGGTTACTTCCATATTGTTTAATACTGACAAAGGCATGTCAGGATATTCAGCTTCATTGGGATCCTGCACAATGGTTATCCCACCACTACGCTGAAGCGCAGACATACCGGTGGTACCATCGTCTAACAGTCCGGTTAAAATAATACCGATTACGCTTGTGTTATAGGCGGCTGCTGCTGAGCGGAACAAGACATCAATGGAAGGACGCCACCTGTTTTCTTCCGGTCCCCGGCCGATCACCACCACATTTTTTTTTACAAGAAGGTGTTGATTGGGCGGTGAAATATATATATGACCTCGTTGTATATCAACGCCGTGGCTAGCAATAAGACATTTCATAGATGTCTGAGGCTGTAATCGATGAACGAGAAACTCGCTGATACTTGTTCGTGATAAATGCATAACGATAAACACAGCAATGTCCATATCTGAATTAAATTGAGATACCAATTCAGACAATGCATTTAATCCCCCGGCTGAGGTTCCAATGACTACCACAAATTTAGGCACTTGCTTTTTCTTTTGCATCGGATTTTGTAATTACGAAAATAGCAAAAGAAACCCATTAATGATAATACTATTGTAGCGACCAATTAATTTGCAACTTAAGGCAAATGCAATAACACGGAGGTCCTTTAGAAATTAAACTGTATTTAAATCTAAAGGTAACTTTGTGATTGTCTTGTCAACTTCGGCTATGGGATTAAAGTAACCGACATTGTCTGTTAGTTAAATTGTCATAACAAGCCAGGGTACGCGGCGCATTGCGGAATTGTCGTGAATGCAGCAATTACTTATTCTTGTATTGTTTTGTAATTGTCATTTCCAGCAGGTATAATTTTTTCCAGGCTATCATTTCAACCAGGTATTATGAACAACACCTCATCCATTTCCGGTAATTTCGCTGACAATGGTTCTGACCATTCTGCGCCCCAACATCAAGGTCAGCCTAAACAAGGAGGATATACGAAGAAAAAAAATCTGGGAGTGGCATTGGTTGGCCTTGGCTCTTACAGCGAAAAACAGTTGGGCCCAGCCTTAAAAGAAACAAAACACTGTCATCTGGCGGGTGTGGTAAGTGGCGATTCCGAAAAATTAAAAAAATGGAGCAGGCAATATAACCTTCCGGAAAACAATCTTTATAGCTATGAAAATTTTGACAAAATAAAATCCAATGACGACATTGATATCGTGTATATCGTTTTGCCAAATTCGATGCACGCTGAATTTGTTATCAGGGGCGCCGAGGCTGGTAAACATGCCATATGCGAAAAGCCGATGGCCAATAACATCGAAGATTGTGAACGCATGATTAAAGTTTGCCGCGAGGCTGGCGTTAAACTTTCCATGGGTTATCGTTTGCATTTTGATCCCTTCAACATGGAGATGATGCGGCTTGGTCAGAATAATTTAATGGGCCGTTGTAAACGTATCGTTGCAAAAAATGGCATGGAAGTGGTTGACAAAAATCAATGGCGATTAAACAAGGATCTCGCCGGCGGAGGTCCCCTTATGGATGTAGGGATTTATTGTGTGCAAGGAGTCTTGTACACAATTGGTGAGCTTCCTACCTCGGTGCACGCAAAATTTCATCCGAAAGAAAATAAAGAAAAATTTTCCACCGTGGAGGAGGGGTTGGAGTGGGAGATGGAATTTTCCGGGGGTGTTAAGGCCTTTTGCGAAACCAGTTATAGTAAGGCATATAGTATTTTGCGCGCCGAAACAGAAAGGGGCTGGTTTGAACTAAACCCGGCTTACGAATACGATGGTTTGAAAGGTAAGACCTCAGATGGGCCGATGAAAATTCAGTCGATTAACCAACAGGCGGCTCAGATGGATGATTTTGCACGATGTATTATTACTAATCAGCCAACCCGCTTGCCTGGTGAAATGGGATTGCGCGACATGCACATTTTGCTTTCTATTTATGAATCCGCCATCACTGGACGCAAAATCCCGTTGGCGCTTGGCGCATTTAAGCATCTGATTGAAACCTGAGCTTTAATTTTCAAGAATCTCATATCTTAGCTTAACCCGAGCCAAATAAGTCCGTGTGCTGTGAACTTAAGCTCCAAAAAAGCCCCGACTATTAATCGGGGCCTGTCAGATCTCGTTCTTGCTGGTATGATCCAGAAAGCCATAGACTAACCTATATCTTTATAAAAATCTTGTACCGTCAATCGGGCTTTTATACTTCTGTTTTAGAAATGCGGTAATTTATTTTTAATCCCTTCTGGATTGAAACGAGTGAATCAGGAAAGGCAATTCAGAAATTATAAAACGGTTTTTTTTTGGGCTGCATCCCGATTTAACTTCCACGAAGGATTAAAACCCGCGTTTTGACTAAATACTCAGATTCTATGAATTGTATATGTAAGAAAATGTTCCTAATTTATCCTCAAACCATTACAGACCTATCCCAAAACCTAATGAAAAGATTTTTACAGAGCGTGTTGTCGGCCGCCTTATACAGTTTTTTTCTGTTGGCCACAACCCATAATCTTTTGGCACGCCCCGGAAATTCCGGAGTTGCCAACAACAACCTGAAGCCCTTTTTCCAGTCAGCTAACGTGACAGGTAAAGTCACTGATGAGGCCGGCCTGGGGATGCCAGGTATAAACATTATCGTTAAAGGCACGTCTCTTGGAACCACCACGGATTCTGAGGGAACGTACAACCTGGGAGTCCCCGGTGATCAATCAGCAGCCACGCTCGTATTTTCTTTTATTGGATACACTACTCAGGAGGTAGCCATTAGTAATCGAAGTACCATCAATGTTACCATGGCTGCTGATGTTACAGCATTGACCGAAGTGGTAGTGGTGGGGTATGGAACACAGGAAAAGCGGGATATAACCGCATCCATTTCTTCCATCAGTGGAGAGGCTATCACCAAAATACCAACAGGCAACACCATGGATGCCATGAAAGGGCAAATTGCAGGTGTTGACATTTTGCAAAACGGAGGCCGTCCTGGACAGCCTTCCACCATTACCGTTAGGGGACGGAGATCACTCACGGCCTCTAATGAGCCCCTATTTGTGATTGACGGAATTCCAATGACTGCTGGCATATCATCCATTTCCGACTTTAGTCCAGCTGACATTGCGTCTATTGAGGTCCTTAAGGATGCTGCATCACAAGCCATTTACGGATCGAGAGGCTCGAACGGAGTAATCCTCATTACTACAAAAAGAGGTGAACCGGGAAAGACGATGGTTAGCTATAATGGTAGCTATGGCGTATCAGAGCCAACTAATTTAATTCCCATGATGAACGGACAACAGTTTGCAGATCTAAAACGAGAGGCTAACAGGCTTGGGGCAAATGGG
>JAYSOP010000450.1:0-2032 GCA_043722905.1 Chryseolinea sp. | reverse complement strand
ACAAAAACGCGACTGTGTTTTTTAACCGATCGAACGATTTCTTCCCAGTCGATTGGATTCAGCGTTCGCAAATCCATGATCTCGATTTGGCCTGAAAATTCTTTTGAAGCTTCTTTTGCCCAATAGATACCCATACCATAGGTGATGATAACAACGCTTTCGCCAGACGCGATTCTTTCATCGGATGCAGCTTTCACAATATTTGCTTTTCCTAACGGGATAATATAATCTTCATCCGGCTCAAAAGTTTTTGCATCTCCTGTTCCCGGAACCTTTGACCAGTATAATCCTTTATGCTCCAGTAATATCACCGGGTTAGGATCATAAAACGATGCCTTCAGCAAGCCTTTCATATCGGCGGCATTGGAAGGATACACTACTTTTATCCCACGAATGGTGAGCAAGGTTGATTCAATACTTCCCGAATGGTAAGGGCCACCTCCTCCATAAGCGCCAACCGGTACCCGGATCAAAGACTGGATGGGAAATTTTCCTTTGGACAAATAACAACTTTTTGCAAGCTCAACCACCAGCTGATTCATCGCTGGCCAGATATAATCTGCAAACTGAATTTCTACAATCGGTTTTGCGCCAACGGCAGCCATGCCGGCCGTAGATCCGACAATATAAGCTTCCTGAATGGGTGTATTAAACACACGGTCATCTCCATACTTTTGAGCCAGCGTCGCCGCCTCGCGAAATACTCCACCTAACCTACGCCCTACATCCTGGCCATAAAAAAGTGCTTCCGGATGTTTTTTAAGAATATCATCAACGGCATGAAGGGCCGCATCCACCATCATTACTCTCTCCGCCCCTTCCGGGGATCGATTACCTTTTTCTTCCGTTACCGGAGTTTCTGCAAATTCATGCGTATCAAAATCGTTTACATCAGGATCTGCTGCATAAATGGCACGCTGATAATCATGGCTCACTTTCCGCTGTGCTCCTTCTTCTATCTGCCGTAAAGCCTCTTCTGTTTCACCGCTATCCAGTAAAAATTTTTTTAGCTTCACAACGGGATCTGATTTTTTGTGGACCTCGAGATCATCGCGGTACCATTCTCTCCTAACCCCTGACGTATGATGTCCTAACAAGGGACATTTCGCATGAACCAAAATCGTACTGCGTTTTTTCCGGACAAACCCGATGGCTTTTTTTAATCCAAGGTACGAATCAACAAAATCAGCGCCATCAACAGTCATTCGGTCCATACCTTTAAACCCCCCTGCATATTCGTACGCATCCATGGCCCGCATTTCTTTTCCGGTGGCTGAAATACCCCAGTCATTATCCTGTACAAGATATAAAATGGGTAATTTTTTAAGTACCGCCATCTGAAAAGCTTCTGCTACCTCACCTTCCGTAACAGCGCCGTCACCTAAAGAACACAATACAACTGGGTTAAGATTTTCCTGTGCTTTTAATAAACCCCTGGCTTCGAGGTAGGCTATGCCGTGTGCCATACCTGTGGCTGGAATTGCCTGCATGCCCGTTGCAGCACTTTGATGAAGAAGGGTTGGAAAGCCCTCACGCTTTAGCGCGGGATGTCCGTAGTAGGATCGTCCTCCTGTAAAGGGATCATCGCGTTTGGCCATGAGTTGGAGCATGAGTTCATAGGGCTCCAGGCCCATTCCCAGCAGCATCGATTCATCGCGATAATATAACGAGGCATAGTCGCAAGGTTTTAACTGCAATCCTGCTGCCAGCTGAATAGCTTCATGTCCGCGGGAAGTGCTGTGTACATACTTGCTGCAGATTTCCCTGTTTTCGTCATACGTTTCCGCCATCCGTTTGGCGGTACACATCAGCGCATAGGCCTTTAATAAAATATCTGTGTTCAGATCAGCCTTAAATTTCTTTGTGGATGTTTTTAATTTTTGCGCAACCGGCATGTTCATCAAATTTGTCTCGTTAAAGATAAACATTTCAGTTGCCAGTTTCCAATAAGCTTTAAGCTTTAAGCTTTAAGCAATAAGCAATAAGCATTAAGTAATAAGCAATAGAAAAAGCTTTGCGGGTTATAAAAATT
>JAYSOP010000449.1:0-4278 GCA_043722905.1 Chryseolinea sp. | reverse complement strand
ATTCGGGGTAACTTTTTCATTCCTGACCCGCGGATATTCTGGGTAAAACCTGCCACTAAATTCCTGCTGGATTATTTAGAAGATAACAAAATACAAACGATCATCACGACAGGTCCCCCACACAGCATGCACTTGATCGGGTTGAGACTGAAATCTAAAAATCCTAAACTTAAGTGGTTTGCTGATTTCAGAGACCCCTGGTCGGATTGGGGCCTGCTCGATAGTTTAATGGTCAGTAAAATGGCCCGTAAAATCCATCAACGTCTTGAAAGTAAGGTGTTGGAAAAAGCGAATGAGATCATTACCATTACCCCGTTTTATGTCAGGCGCTTTCAAGCCCTAAGCAAACGTCCCGTCAGATTATTAACAAACGGTTTTGATGAAGATGATTTCAGGGATATTGTCTATGAGAAAAATAAAAAATTTCTGATCCGACACATTGGTATTGTGAATGAGAAGTGCGATCCAAGACCTTTTATGCGGGCATTAAAAATTGAAATGGATACGAATCAAAATTTTCGAGCGGACGTGCATATGGAATTCATTGGTGAAGTCCACCCACATTTCAGGAAGTTTGTGGAAGAAACGGAAGGGCTGAACAATATCACCTCCTATGCTGGCAACGTCCCCCATAAGGAACTGATTAAAATGTATGGATCTTCGTCGGTGTTATTGATGGTACTGACCGGATATAAAGACGCGGAGGGATTTCTGCCAGGTAAATTATTTGAATACTTCGCTACTGGTTTGCCCATACTGGCTGTCGGGCCGGTAAGCGGGGATGCGGCAAAATTGTTGCAGGAAACGGGGTCGGGTGTTATGTTGGAAAGTAATGATCAGGCAGGCATTCAGAAAACCTTACGGGATTTATATACAAAGTGGCAAAGGCTTCCGCAACCGGATGTCAATCCGGTAAAGGCTCCAAGGTTCTCACGCAAAGAAATTACCGGGCAGCTGGTAAATATTTTATCGATGCGATAATTGGATCAATCCTGGCAACCACGGGAAAAGGATATTATTGTTTAAATTGATGAGGCCTTATGCCATAAAAGGTTGAATCCAGCTAACCTTTTTTGCAGGTACAAAAAAACAATCTCTGAAACCATTGTCAGTTTCCCGGATCAGCGTTTTGGTTTCATACAATTTTCCCTGCCGATAATTAAAAAAGCGATAATCGTAAAGGCTCATGATTTTCTCGAGTTCCTCTTCAATGACGTGAAAAAGTGTCTCACAGATAATGATGGGTGCGAGCACACGCAAAACCTGATCGGACCCCTGAAGGATTAAATGTTCAGTACCTTCCGTATCGATTTTTATAAGGTCAAGTTTAGTCAGCTTTTCGGCCGCTACCCAATCATCCAGAAGCGTGGTCTGGACTTTCCTGGTGACATGGTTTTGACTTACTATTTTTTCTTCTTTCAGGCTTCCGGTACCCGCCAGATTAAACTTACTTGAATAGTTTTCCGAATTATCAATTTCAAAAAAATCAATTTCTCCTTTCTTATTGGATAGTGCCAACGGATAGGCCTTTACATTATTGAGGTTGTTGATCCGGATATTTTTCTCCAGAAAAAAATAAGGTCCTGATGCGGGTTCAAAAGCATAAACTTGCATGGATGGATTTTTAACTCCGGCCAAAAGGGTATAATAACCCGTATTTGCGCCGATGTCAATAAAATTATGGGATTGCAAAAGAAGTTTCTCAAAGATAGGGGTGTATTCATAGTTGTCAGGTCCTTTCCAGAATAATAGTTTGGTGACGGAGCTGGTTTCATTGGTGGCCATTTTAAATTGAACGCCGCTTTTGAAGCGCACCCTCATTATTCCGAAAGGCCGAAGGCGAAAAGGGGTGAGGCCGGAAATTTTTTTGTTGATGTTCCTGAATATTTTGTTAATAAAAGCGTATTTATAGACAATCCTGTCAAAAACATTTTTTAGTGCTGGTCTAAGCCGCGTCTTCATAGTCGATTATTAATGCAAAATAGGTTTTTTCGATTACTTATTAATTAACATTCATTTCCCGTTATTTGCAACCAGTTAAAGTGAATTAACCATCAGTGATATCCAAAACTTTTATTAAGAGTTCTTTCATTTATACCGTAGCCGGAAGCTTGCCGATGGCGAGTGCCATCCTACTTTTACCATTTTATATCTACTATTTATCTGCGGCGACGTTTGGCGCTCTTTCAATTTTTCTCTCCTTTTCAATTTTGATCCAGGTTCTGACAACCTTCAGTTATGATGCCACCCTATATATTCATTATCACGAGTATAAGGATGATTTCTCAAAACTTTCCCATTATGTCAGCTCTGCATTGATTATTGTAATCAGCAATGGTTTGATCCTGATATTATTTTTTCTTGCCGCCGGCGAATTGGTGACCGATTTAATTTTTCAGAAAGGCGATATGTCTTTTTATCCTTTTGGGTATGTTTGTTTGCTTACGGGGATTTTTCAAAGTGTTTTTAAGATCCACAATAATTTGCTTCAAACACGTCAAATGCCTACCGTTTTTCTTTGGTCTAATCTTCTTTCTTTTACGCTTATCGCAGGCTTTACCATCCTCGGATTGAAATTTTATCCCGATTCTCTGGCTGGACCTTTGGGAGGCAGGCTAGGCGCTGCAGTTATCTCAGGCAGTTGGGCAACTGGAAGACTGATAAAGGAGTTCGGGTTTCGGTTTGACTATCCGCTGATCAGGTCATCCTTTTCTTTTAACTTTTACACAATTATATACCAGCTTCAGCAATGGATAATGAATTATTTTGATCGAATACTGATTGCGTTTTTCTTACCCTTGTCCCAGGTGGGAATTTATAGCTTCGCTGTTCAGTGTCTGATGGTCATCGAGTTTGTGGTCAATGGATTATATACTTCGTTTTATCCGAAGGTGGTAGCCACGGTGATGGAACAAAAGGAAAAAACCTCTACCATTCAGATTAATCGTTATTATTATGGTTTAACTGCCGTCATTCTACTCGTTGTTACATTAAGCATCCTTGGATTCCCGATTGTGTTAGGTATGTTTAGCACCAAAAGTGAGTATCAATTGTCCATACCCCTTATCACTTTCATAGCTTTAATTTATGTCTTTAAAGGTATGCGATTGTACTTCAGTATTCCTTACGGGATATTGAAGCACACGAAACCCCTCCCCCTCATTTATCTTATTGTCTGCACAGTAAAAATTGGATTGATGTTTTTACTCATAGATAACGTGGGTGTATACGGGGTGATTATAGCAAGCGTTGTAAGTTTGTGGTTGGAAATTGTGCTCCTTTACTGGAAGGGGAAACAAATATTCAGGTTTCATTTTAACGCCTTCAAACTTTTGTGGCTTCCTTTGGAATTGGTTGTTATCATCATGTTGGTTGAGCCATGGCTTGGCACCTCTTACCCGATATTGATACACTCCGGGTATGTGTTCGCCAGTGTACTTTTATTGTTTTGGGTTTTTAGACATGAGGTAGCGCTTCTTAACCCGTCAAAAATATGGGGAAAATCATGACAGGGATGTTGGCAAACTTTTTTCGATGGAACAACTCGAAATTAATTGTAACGCATAATTTAATTGGGGAAAAAATCTTGAAAATATGTTTTTACGTTTCCGTAAAAGTTTATAAATGCGCGAAGCCGAAATTGATTGTGGAGTCACAATTTGTAACCATAAATAATTTTGATTCCGATATTCGTTTAAACCTCGATCGTTCCCGGGCAATGGGCGCGGCCCTTTACTGGACCGGTTTCCACGAATTCCGGGAGTTTTTATTCTTGCACCGCTATTTAAAACCTGAGATGGTTTTTGTTGATGTAGGTGCCAACATGGGTGAATATAGTTTATTTGCTGCTAAGCGTTTAACAAGAGGCAAAGTGATTTCTTTTGAACCACTACCCTCCATCCGGGCTATCTTTGAAGAGAATGTTAAGATAAATGGATTTCAAGAAAGCATTGAAATTTATCCCTGGGGTTTATCTTCTCAGGAAGAAATTCTCAACATTCATGAGTTTGAAGATGTCCACGAAGGGCTGGCTACTATTTATCCCGGTGTCCGAAAAATTAAATTTACCGTACAGGTGCAACTCAAAAGACTGGATGATGTCGTATCAGTCTCCCACCTTAAAAGAATTGATTTTGTCAAGATAGATATTGAAGGAGGCGAGTTGAAGGCCTTAAAGGGGTGCAGGAAGGTTATTGAACTTTACCGCCCCGTTTTTATGATTGAGAATAATCAGGAGACGTACAAAACTGCCGGGTATACTGTCGATGATGTTTTAGA
>JAYSOP010000448.1:0-1538 GCA_043722905.1 Chryseolinea sp. | reverse complement strand
GGTTTTCTGGGTACGCATTAAACCTCACTGTTTTACCAGGTGCGCGGGAGAGGATGTTTTCCGTTAACCAAACCAGAGAAGAAATTTCTTTGGCATTGTCGTCGGTTTTAAGAGCGCCGTTCTCAAATGAAAACAGTAGATCAGCCGGCAAAAAAAAACGCGGCTTGCTTTTATCAAAGGGTGCCATTAAAAATCCAGGATCCAATTCCTCCAGCATTTGTGAAGGGTCAATTTCCTGGGTGGACTCCGAGAGTATAACGTGTTTTAGTTGAGCGTTTGGCAATCGCCAGAACGCGAGTGGCATACCTTTTTCTACTGAATATTGGAAAAGGAAAGAAAGTAGCTCTGTTTCTGTATGTTTTGAATCTGAAACCCGAGCCACTGTAGTCATGTTACCGCTATACCTTTTTAATGGTCTGTTTTATTTAGCACTGCCATGGTTATCCGGCTAATGCAGATCAATTCCTCTTTTTCGTTTAGAATTCGGATTTCCCATACCTGCGTTTTTTTTCCTATATGCAAAGGTTTGGTTATTCCCTTAACATACCCAGAGCGTACGCTGCGGATATGGTTAGCGTTAATATCTAGCCCTACGCAAAATTGCCTGTTTGTATCGACACAACACGTTGCGGCTACACTGCCCATAGTTTCAGCCAGGGCAACAGACGCGCCCCCATGTAACATGCCCAAAGGCTGTTGAGTTCGTTCATCAACAGGCATTTTTGCCTCCATATAATCATCGCCAATGGCAGTAAATTCGATCCCTATCCGTTCAGCCATGGTATTGCTGGAAAGCTTGTTAAGCTGCTCCAGGGTGATCCCTTTCTGAAATACCCCCATGTTAGCCAGTTAAATGAATGGTAACGATTCGTTTTTAAACAATTTCCCTATTTTTGCCGGCCTGTTCCGCCGTTAGGGACGGCCAAAATAATGTAAAATTGATCAGCAAAAAAGTCTACCTGATTCGTCACGGCCAAACCGATTTTAACCTCAAGAACATTGTTCAGGGGAGTGGTGTGGATACGGATTTGAATGATCTGGGAAGAAGACAGGCAGCCGCTTTTTACGATGCGTACAAGATGATTCCCTTTGATAAAGTTTATACTTCGGCGCTGAAGAGAAGCCAACAATCGGTTCAACTGTTTATTGATCAGGGTATTCCTCATGATGCCCTGGTCGGACTAAATGAAATCAGCTGGGGCACAAAGGAAGGACACCGCGTTACCCCGGAGGAAGATGCTTACTATCATTATATGCTCGGACAATGGAGGCTTGGGAACACGGCCCTCCGGATACAGGGCGGCGAGAGCCCGGAAGATGTAGTAAAAAGAATGAAACCCGCCGTTGACTACATCATGGCTAAAGAAGATGAAAAAACGATCTTGATCTGCATGCACGGTCGGGCTATCAGGATTTTATTATGCCACCTATTTCACTACCCGTTGCGGTCTATGGATATGTTCGAACACCAGAACCTTTGTCTTTACCTGCTAAATTTCACAGGCTCCATGTTCACACTCGAAAAGTATAATGACGCT
>JAYSOP010000447.1:0-3301 GCA_043722905.1 Chryseolinea sp. | reverse complement strand
CCGTTATCAGGTCCGATGGCGGTGATCACATTTTCCGCACTCTTCAGCACTGGCCTGGTAACTTCTGCCCATGCCTCGCCCGTATCCGGGCCTTTGTATTCCACCACAAGGGTATCAGACTGCGTGTACTCAAAAAAGTTAACGGTGATCCGGTGCGCGCCTTTGGCAAGATTTGTATTGGCGCTGGTGATTGTTCTCAGTGCATGAACGCCATCGTTCTCCACTAACACGGCTTTGTTCAGGTACAACCTTGACCCATCGTCCGAACTGGTTCTGAACTGATAAGAACCTCCGCTTTCGATATAAATGAATCCGTCAAATTTAAAATTATAATAATCATCCTGTGTTCTGGGTGCCAGCGTAAATTCACTTACCATGCCCGTAAATTCTTTCAGATCCCAGTTGATGGAGTCCAGGTCAGTCCACGATCCGGTGCTGTGCTCATAATAAAGCCCGGCAAGGTACGTGTTGACCTTCACAATATTGCTCGGTCCGCTCAGGTTTCCCGACAGGTCGATGCCTTTGACACGCACGTCAAAGAGGGTGTTCACCGCTACGTTTTTCAGGATAAAAGTAGTGTCAGCCGTACCGGTGGCCACTGAATCATTATTGAGATAAATAAAATATTGTCTGATCCTGGAATTGTCTGTCGACGGCTTCCAGGATAAGCTCAGCGCCTCCACGCCATCGCGCATCACTTTCAAAGCAGTGGGCGCAGCAGGCTTCTCGTTATCCACCACCGTTTGTACCGCGACGAATTCACTGTCGGCCGCGGGAAAATAATTTGACCTGCCAGTACTGCTCACGGCCCTGATCTTGTAATGATAGGTGGAGAGTGGCACCAGATCCGTGTCATTGTAAGTAGAAATTCCCGGCCCGGTTAAGGTTACCATTTCCCATGGGGAAACTCCAGTGCCGTTCTGTTTTCTTCTCCATATTTCAAAACCTCCTTCATTGACTGAGGCATCGGTCCATGTCAGGTTAATTTGTGAAGAGGTTGACGAAACCCCTTTCAGATTGGAAGGTGGGGTGATGTTAATGGGAGCACTGTTGGCGAAAAACACAACCTTTGGGGCAGAAGGCGCGCTCTTACAGGCGAAGTCTGACACGACCAGAGTATAGTTGCCGTTACCGTATGCCGGGGCAAGGGTGGCAAGTCTCAATGTATCGTCTTCAGCGCCCGGAAGGTCGAGTAAGACGCCATTTTTATACCAGTAGTAATGCGCATGGATGTCGGTTGATTGGAGAAAAGCAGTAGTGCCTCCGTTAAGATCGTTCAGCACCACGGTGCCTGCCTGTTCAATGCTTGCCTGAGGCGGACTCTCAACGGTAAGGCTAATGGGTGCTGACCAGGGAGTCCACTGGCTTTCCGTGGGATTGCTCACCCTTGAAAAGCGCGCTTTGTAAGTGCCTGCATTTTTTGCGTAATGGATGGATGTGGTCGCGCCTGCGATGGTCTGTCCGTTGTACTGCCATTGATAGGCTTTAAATCCTTCTGCCAGCTGTAGTTTTGTGCCTTCCGGGGAACAAATGACTTGTGAATTTTCAAAGCTGTGAATGTCGGTTTTGTTTTTTCCCAGGAGCCACGAAAAATAATCCGGTTCACGAAGGGCGGTATTCCAGGTGCCGTGTGCCAGCTCAGGGTATAAAGTAAAACGGATATCGGCCCCGGCGCTTCGGAACTGCTGAATATACCTACGCGTTTTTCCCGGAAAAGGATTTTCATCCATCCCTCCCTGAAAAAGCCACAGGGGAATGTGCGCGACCGAGGGCGCCATACCCTGAATGTTTATAAATCCATCGTCAACAGCAGACATGCCTGTGCCGGCAGCGAATAACCAGGGTGCGCGTTTGATGGCTTCGTACATGCCATGGCCCCCGTTTGAAAGGCCTTCCACGTAAACCCTGTTCTCATCTATATTATATTTTTTTATGATCAGACGCAGAAGTCTGATCGCATCTTGTACGGCAAAGTGATCCCAACCGTTCAGGTTCTGGGGATATAACACAAACCCGGGAAAATCTCTTGTACCGAGTGTGGGATCATTGGGTAATTTATTGCCGGCACGGTTTACAGCGGTCAAATGTTCGCGGGCTGTATGCAAAAGATTGTGATCATTATTCAATAGTTCGTGGTCTGGCGCAGTGGGTGCGGGAGGTGTATTAGTCAGCGGCGAATACGTGCGGTCGGCGTGATAGCAGGTCTCGCTTTCACAATTTCCCCGTTCACCATAGCCGTGAAAAACCAAGGTAATGGGATATCCTTGGGCGTAGCTCGCATTGTATCCCTGCGGCATCAAGAACCGGTAGTTCATGACAAAATTATCGCCGGCATCGGTCTTTTCACGCAGGTTTCCCTGTTTGTAGGGGCTGGAATCCCAGGCAGTCTTATCGAAGAATGTATTGGTTTTTACGCCTGGCGCGCTTTCGCGGAAACTGAAGGTTTTATCTTCCTCCAGATAATAATAGTTGGTGGCAGATTTTGCTATCCGGATATCCAGTGAGCCGTAGGGGGTACCGGATTTATATACGTAAGCGGTATCTACCTGAGCAAACGAAATCAGATATAAACCAAGGAAAAGGAGTAAGAAGCCGGAAAATTTTAATTGCATCACAGTAAAAATCGGTCAGTAAGATTATCAATGGGAAAGAATAAAAATTATACCCGCTGGCGCGAAAACGCCCGGGCGTCGGTTTAAGTGCTTAGAACTTAGTTGAATCGAAGCGGCGGTAAATATAAAAAATACGAATCTTATATTTTATGGGAGGGCCGGGGCTTTAACTGGAGCAATTGGAACATGGCCTGATCGTCTACAAATTCAGGATTGGGGGTGGTCAGGAGCTTGTCTCCGGCAAAAATGCTGTTGGCACCCGCCAGGAAACACAATGCCTGTTCCTCCACTGACATTTTAACCCTGCCTGCGGAAAGCCGGATCATGGCTTTTGGCATCAGGATCCGGGCGGTGGCGATCATTCTGATCATTTCCCACACCGAAACCCTTGGTTGATCTTCCAGGGGGGTACCTTCCACCGGAACCAGTGCGTTCACGGGAACGGACTCGGGATGTTCCGGAAGGGTACACAAAGTTTGCAGCATACCAATGCGGTCGTCGGGCCCTTCACCCATGCCGATAATGCCACCGGAGCACACCGATATTTTCGCGCTTCTCACATGGGCAAGGGTGTCCAGGCGATCTTGATAGTTTCTGGTGGTAATGACTTCATTATAAAATTCTTCGCTGGTATCGAGGTTATGGTTGTAGGCGTACAAGCCGGCATCTTTTAATTTCAGGGCCTGCTC